>NZ_JBHFOM010000064.1:0-18284 GCF_053543955.1 Colwellia sp. E150_009 | reverse complement strand
AAGTACGCAGGAATAGCGCCTGTTACGGAACGCAGTGGCAAAAAAGAATGGATACATTGGCGTTATTCCTGCACTAAATTTTTACGGCAAACCTTCGTTGAGTGGGCTGGACAAACAGTACGGTATTCGTTTTGGGCCAAAGCGTATTATTGTCAGCAAGAAAGCAAAGGGAAACCTCATAACACCATCATCAGAGCGCTTGCTTTTAAGTGGATAAGAATACTATTTAGGTGTTGGAAAACAAGAACTGCTTATGATGAATCGAGATACTTGCAAGCACTGAAAAGCAAAGGGGCTCCGCTATTAAAATATGCGGTGGAAAGTAAGTTTTAGAGCTTGCTGTCCACCTCAGGGCGTGTTGTTATAACTAAATTACACCTAACCTATCAGGTTTTATAGTAAATGAACCCTGATATTCGAATAGCTTATTTGCTAATTCCTCTGAGCTATTCTCTTTTGCGTAATCCAATTCTTGAGCTGTAATACCTGTAATTTGCAGTATATCGACTTTACCAGATATTAAGTCGAATGATTCAGGGAATTGATTTGGCTTTACAACCATTAAGCTTGAAATATTCGGCTCAATTTTCATTGGAATGCGGTCTCCATAGTCAACTAGAGGTTTATCACCATAATGACCAACGGACACAAGAATATTGAAAGCTACTAAACTACGTAACGCATTTATAGCCCAATCACTTTCCTTATTTGTTTCGAGGATAAACTCAGTTCCGAAACCTGAATACTCTTGCGGGTCATCTGACTCCCATGTATTAGACATGCCAGAGGTGACATAAACCCAAGTTTTTCTGTCACTCGTTGGAGCACATTTGAAAACACCAAAATGTAACCATCTAGGATCAATGCTGTCGATGCCAAATTGATTTTTGAATAGAGAGGCATCTAACGGGTAAATACCTTCACCAGTACCGCCAAATAATTCTGGATATACTTGTTCTTCTCTTTGTTCCCACGAATCTTCCAGCAGACTCATAATCTTCCTTTAGTTATAACAGCTTATTGAACACCATTTTGGGGGTTTATAACACCCCAAAACGGCGTATATTACGTGCATTAATAATTTCATTAAAAAACACCTTTGTAAACAAATGATTATATGTATTTTAAAATAACCTTTGTTGTTACGCCCCAAAACGGCTTGTAATAATGTTATTGGACAAAACAAGGGTTACTGTCTATACATAAGGACTATCCGCTTAGCCCGACCTATGCCAATATGTAGTAATAACAAAGGATTCAAATTTACTTAAATCAGGTATAGATTACCCTAAAAATTGGAACCAGTTTATCGACTGGTTCCACAACGATGAAGCCTGTTGGGATTATATTTACAAAATCCGTTGGCCTGACGGCTTCACATGTCCTCGGTGTTATGTGAATAAAACCCCATACAAATTAAAAAACAGTTCGTTAAAATGTGCTGTTTGGTATATCACTAATCAGAAAAATGGCGTTAGTGCTCTAGAAATACAGCGTCTTCTTGGCCTTGGAAGTTATCAGACATCTTGAACCTTATTACATAAGCTACGTTCAACTATGGTTAATCCAGAAAGAGAAAAACTGTTAGGGTTAGTTTAAATTGATGAAACTTTTATTGGTGGCATAGTACCTAGAAAAAGAACCAAAAATCAGAATGGTAAAAGTAATACCAATCTCACTAACTATGTGATCATTTCTACTTGCTAAAATCACCAACTACATCGTTATTTATTTAATAATTAGAACAACTAGTTATTGAAATAAATACCTTGTATTTGGCAATTTTTTCTACGTATAAAATAGATCACTTAATTAATAAAACTAATGGTATGAAACAGTTGTTCTTATTGCAATAGAACTACTCGAGCCTAAAGTTTTTGGTCGAGTGCATTTAAGGCATATGGCTTCGGCAACAAAAGAAAATATCAATCAATTTATTATTGATATAGTGAGGGCTCACCTGTTTATAATTGCGCTAAAGAAAATGGATTCTCTCACCATAAAACAGTTTATTTAGGCTCTGATATTGCGGCACATATAACAATACCCACTGTTTTAACGCATGATGAAGCCAAAACATTATTTATTTTCAGAGGAAAAGGAAGAAGGGTAGATAACTTTACTCCCTCCTTGTTAAATAAGTAACTAACTTTTCTTCAGGTAAAGGTTTATCAATAAAGTAGCCTTGCACCGCATCACAGCCTAAGTTACGCAATACATTAAGTTGATCTTTATTTTCTACGCCTTCTGCAAGCACCCGCTTTCCTAGCCCTTGAGAAAGATTGATCATTGACTTAACAATGGCCAAATCTGAATCATTTGTCGCGACTTCAGTAATAAAACTACGGTCTATTTTAATTGTATCTATAGGTAATTTACGCAAGTATGCTAAAGAAGAATAACCTGTACCAAAGTCGTCAATAGATACCTTAATTCCCATATTTTGTAATGCGGTAATTGTATTCATGGCTGTAGCTATATCTGTCATAACAACATTTTCTGTTATTTCTAACTCTAAATATTTAGGCGATAGTTTTTTTTCTAATAATAAAGTTTGAATATTACTCACTAAGTTAGGATCCTGAAACTCTACTGCTGTGATATTGACAGCAATAGCAATTCGTCGCTTATATTTTTCATACCACCTTGCATTTGCACTGCACGCTTTATTTAAAATATAGTTATCAAACTCACTATTCATATTTAACGCTTCAATATCTTTTAAAAAGCTTACAGGTTGCAACAAGCCTTTTTCGGGATGTTGCCAACGTACTAAAGCTTCAACGCCCTCTAATCGATTAGTAATAAGATTAAGTTGAGGTTGATAATAAAGCACAAATTCATCATTATAAATGGCTAGTTTAAGTTCTTTTTCTTTTAATACTAACCGTCGCCCTTCTGCTTGCATGCCTGATTCAAACGCAATAGTAGGAATATTATTTGTTTCAGCATGATGTAAAGCAAGATTAGCATTTTGTAATAAGTCTTCCTCATTATCGCCATTTTCGGGGTAAGTGCAGAAACCAATACTCGCTTGTATATTCACTTCTTGGTGCTCATCGGTATAAGGTTGACTAATGAGTTGATGCAAATGAACAGGTATTTTATTTAGTGAGGCACTGTCATTATATTCAACAACAAACATAAATGAATCGCCGCTAAGACGCCCAACAGCTTGCGGTATTAGCATACTATTATTTAAGCGATTCGCTATTTCTCCAAGAATAAAATCGCCAGTTTTCAAACCATAAGTATCATTAATAAATTTAAACTGTTTTATATCAATTAAAAATATAGCCAACTGATACGACTTTTCGCTAGCAATAATGATGGCCTCGGAGAGTTTTTCCATTACTTGGCTTCGGTTTAAAGCTCCCGTTAATGAATCATGCATACCTAAATATTGTGCACGACTAATAGCATTTACGGCCATATTACGCTCAGAGCCTTGCATCCAAAGTAACAATATAACCCCTAAAATACTATAAGCACCCACATCAAAATACAGTAATAACAAGCCAATATAGTTGAACCATGGCTCAGTTAAACCAATAAAGGTAATAAATAAATTAAATAAATGGCGAACACCTAAAATAAGAAAAAAAGTAAGTAACAAATTACTTGAAAAGTGTACAGTTTTGTCGACAAAAAGATAGAAGCTAGCAATTAATAGGCAACAAGCAAAAATAATATTTTGTAAGCTGATCTTAAGGTAAAAACGATTAAAGACGTTATTTTCTTCAAAAAAATAAAGCGTTCCCACACTTAACCCAATAAACACAGCTAAGCTAATCACCGTTACAACAAGTTTTTTTGTTGGTTTCACTCGTTTTTTGGCATTATAAAGACCAAGCAATAAAAAGGTTAAGAATAAATATAATCCAACCTGTTGCGCTTGATGGTATAGCAACTGAGCATATGAGCCACTTTTAAGGCTTATGGTATTATTTAATAAAGCGGAGCTGGCGTAGTGACAGCTTAACGAAATTAAGCTATATACCCAATATTTCATATATTCACGGTTAAAAGAGCGAAAATACATAAAAAATATAAATGCTAAAAGTGCGAAAATGATTGCCTGAGTGGCAGATAACATGGCTAATGAGTCTAGCGTTACAAACATTAAATATATGCTGTTTTTGGAGATAAATAGTTAACATATTAAAAAGAGTTTTACACTAAAATACAAGTCTCTATTTTATTCTCATTACAACACGTTATACTAGCTAGTAACTTTTGCTTAAATCAAAGATTATTATTATGGAATATGATACCTCACAATTATGTGACACTTACGCTAATTTAGTTGATGTCGTTGACCCCATCTTTAGTAATTATGGTGGCAGACATTCTTTCGGTGGCAAGGTTGTCACGATAAAATGCTTTGAAGGCACAGGATTAATTGAAAAAATTGTTCAGATGGACGGTAAAAGTAAAGTGCTTGTGATCGACGGTGGTGGCTCTACAAGACGAGCGCTAATTGATGTTAATATTGCTGAAACGGCTGCTAGTAACGGGTGGGAAGGTATTGTTTGTTATGGCAGTGTTCGCGATGTAGATGCTATTGAAGAAATAGAAATAGGCATTCAAGGTTTAGTGTCGATTCCTGTCGGCGCAAATGATAATGAATTTGGCGAATGTGATATTGCTATCAACTTTGGTGGGGTAACTATTTTACCTGATGATCATATTTATGCTGACAACACAGGTATTATTTTATCGCCAGAACCATTAGACATAGAATAAACGGGCAATTAAGTGCTTTAGCTGCATTAAAATTCTATCGTATAGCCTAGAGTGTATTTAACTAATTTATTCAGCTAAGAGGGTTTAGGCTCGATTCATATTTCAGAGAGATTAACACCCTTATTCATAAGGATGTTAATCAAAGCTCACCTCAGGTTGTCAATGAATTAACTCAGGCCTACTATAATTTGAACTTCGCAAGTTGTTCATTCAAATCATTGGCCAACGCAAGTAAATGCTCACTTATCTCTTTACCTCGAATAGCATCAATACTTGATTTCTCGGCAACATCGCTAATATTAACAACATTTATATTAATTTCTTCCGCGGCTAAATTTTGTTGTTTAGCTGCATCTGAAATTTGGCAATTAAGCTCATCTAATTCTTTAATTTGCGATGTAATATCAACTAATAAACTCGCGACATTAGCAACATCTTCCGCTTTTTCATTAGCTTGTTGGCTTGCATCATTCATTGAATCTACTGCACTTTTAGCATCATGTTGTAAAGAGCCGATGGTTGACTGTATTTGGTCAATTGTTTCACGTGTACGGGTTGCTAATGAACGTACTTCATCAGCAACAACAGCAAAACCTCTACCTTGTTCACCCGCCCGAGCCGCTTCAATTGCCGCATTAAGGGCCAATAAATTAGTTTGTTCGGCTATCGCTGTAATCACTTCAAGTACACTACTAACTTCATTAGTTTTATTGCTAAGCTCAGTTATCATACTCGTGTTGTTAATGACTTTATCTCGTAATTCATTAATACCTTTTTTGGCTTCTTCAACCAGTGCTAAACCTTGTGATGCTCGCTCTCTTGCTGATACAGACTTATCAGCTGCGCTTTGTGTATTTTGTTGCACTTCATTAGCTGAAGCATCAAGTTCATTGATGGCTGCTGCCACAGAGTCTGTGCCATTTTTTTGTTCTAAAACAGCGGCTCGTGTTAACGATGATATTTCATCAACACTTTGTGCAGAAAGCGTTAGTTTTTCAGTTGCATCAGATATAGATAAGAAACTATGTTTAAATGTTTTCATCATTCCATTTAGTGCAGAACTTACTGCGCCAAGCTCATCATTATAATTCACTTTAATTTCTTTATTCAAATCAAGACTTTCTTCAACACTTTTAATTGTTGTGCGTAATCTATTTAGTCTAAAGAACACTAATTTTTTGAGCGTGTAGCTTAGTAAACCAAAACTGATGATAGTAATAATAAGTTGTAATATTGTGGCATGGGTAATTGAATTAGTGATGGTTTTATTAACAGAAGATAAATCATAAGTGATTTTTACTGCCCCTAAAATTTCACCATTTTCTACTTGATGACAAGTTAAACAATTTGTCCCCCTATAGTCATCACTTGCTATAATAGGCATGATAAAACTCATCATGTTTTTCCCGTTTTCAGTGAATTTTTCAAACGCTTGAGTGCCTGATAAACCTTGATGTTCAAATGTTGACTTTGCACTTTGATCTTCATGACCATTACCAAACACTTTAGTTAAGGCAGGAGCCCGAAGAATTCTCGCTTCAACAATATCATCCTGACTAACAATTTTATCTTGAATAATTTGCCTATTAGCAATAGTTCCAGTCAACATCATCGTATTGACCGAATCAAAATAATTCAGTGCTAAACTTTCCAAGTTTTTCTCTACAAAATGCTCTGCTAATTCCCGTTCATCATCATAGAAAAAAAAGATTGTTGTACTTAAAAAAACCAATGCAATAATAACAAGTGACACATTAATTTTTTTAGCTAAAGACATATTTTCAAGCATATTTCATCCTATTAATCGGTAATCGAATAGAGGGCTGACACCACAACCTACTCACTGAATCGTACATGCGTACAGATTTCACATATGGCTAATACAATTTACTATTTTCTATCTCTTTTGTCTGTAATAAGAAGCAATATATCCTGTTTTCCTTCATTTATCACATATATATTTACCACTTGTAATCATGCCTTGCGTATAAAAGGAGTAAGCGAGGTTACTCCCCCATAACTTCTTTTTCTTTCAAAGCTTTAGGCTTCAAAAGCAGAACAACAAAAAGCGCAATACATAATATAGTGCCCTAGTTAAAAAAAAATAAAAAGATTACTGTTTATTGATTTATCTCACACTTTATTGTTTTTTCATAATAAAATGCTATGAACTTATACCTTTAACTGGTTATTTCATTCAAGATCTCATCACTACATTTGGTATTTCAAATGAAGACTTTTTAGTAATTTTTCATGAATTGAATTAAACGAACCATTGCTCATCACCACAATACTGTCACCCGCTTGCGCATACGCTGTAATTTTAGTTACCAATTCACTAATATTCTCTTCAACAATGCAAGGAGACTGACAGTTAGCAATTAAATCACTCACTGACCATTTTACATGCTCTCCCTGAAACAAGAATACATGATCAGCTTGGCGCAAAGAAGCAGGTAAAGTATTCTGATGCACACCTGATTTCATTGTATTAGAACGCGGTTCTAATACCGCGATAACTCGCCCTTGATGAGAATTACTGTCTACTTTAGAACGCACGCCAGCCAATGTTTTTGCGATAGCTGTTGGGTGATGGGCAAAATCATCATACACTTGAATATTATTAACACTACCACGCAATTCTAAACGACGTTTGGTGTTAATAAATTCTGCCAAAGCGTCAATCGCAATATGACTCGGCACTCCAGCATGACGGGCAGCAGAGATAGCCATCAAGGCATTGTCGATATTGAAGTCTCCAATTAATCCCCACTTAACTGTGCCTTGTTCCTGACCATTAAAAATAACCTTAAATTCACTACCATCAGCCACTATTTTTTGTGCTTGCCAGCCTTGCTCACAAGCACTTTGCTCAGTCGGTGTCCAACATCCCATTGCTAAGGTTTCTGTTATGGCTACTTCATTATTTGGAGATAAAATTAATCCATTACTGGGTACCATACGAATAAGGTGATGAAACTGCCGTTGTATGTCTGATAAATCATTAAAAATATCGCCGTGATCAAATTCTAGATTATTAATAACTAAGGTTCTTGGACGGTAATGTACAAATTTAGAACGTTTATCAAAAAAAGCCGTGTCATATTCATCGGCTTCAATAACAAAAAAAGGCGCATCACCTAATCGTGCGGAACAATCAAAATTTTGCGGTACACCACCAATTAAAAAGCCTGGAGATAATTGTGCGTATTCTAAAATCCACGTTAACATACTACTGGTGGTTGTTTTACCATGAGTGCCTGACACGGCAAGTACCCAACGATCTTTCAGTACGTTTTCTAACAGCCACTGCGGGCCTGAAGTGTAGGGAATATTTCGATCAAGCATATATTCCACCATTACATTTCCACGAGACATGGCATTACCAACAATTACAAGGTCAGGTTCATCATCAAAGTGCTGTATTTGATAACCCTGCATTAACTCTATGCCCAATTGCTCTAATTGAGTACTCATAGGCGGATAAACGTGGGCATCGCAACCTGTAACCCGAAAACCTAACGCTTTGGCTAATGCAGCAATGCCTCCCATAAAGGTGCCGCAAATGCCGAGAATGTGTACATGTTTAATTTTTTTTGTCATGAAAGAAAAATACTGAAATAAGATGAAAAATTATAACGGTTAATATACCGTATCCACTTATCACAAGTAAAAATATATTGGACATGAAATGTCAGTAAAACCAACAGCAAAAGTGAGTAGTCTTCATATTTACCCTATTAAATCAACTGCGGGGATTAAATTACACTCTACAAAAATTGATGCCTTAGGGCTAACCTTTGACCGTCGGTTTGTTGTCAGCGATCTTTCTGGGCAATTTATTACAGCGAGAACAGAGCCAAAATTATGTTTAGTACAAACAAAACTGTCCCCCCATGGGTTAACATTATCTGCTCCCAATATGCCAACGTTGGCTTTAACCTATACAGCATTCACACCTCACTACCAAAAAGTAACTGTTTGGGGAGATAGTATTGACGGGCAACTTTGTACTGAAAAAGCCAATTCATGGTTCGGTGAGTACTTACAACGCCCCTGTATTTTACTATTCTTTGGTGAAGACTCTTATCGTGAAAGAAGCGCTAATTCGGATAATGCTCGAAAACTAGCATTTGCTGATGGTTACCCTTTGCTACTCATTTCTCAAGCATCGTTAGATGATCTCAATGCACGATTATTAGACAGTCAACCTAACAGTGAAAGCTGTAGTAATAATATTCAAGAAATGGTGTCGATGGCACAATTTAGGCCAAATATTGTTGTCGAAAACACACCGCCTTTTGCTGAAGACACTTGGCAACATATTCGTATTGGCGATGTTGAGTTCAAGGTAAGTAAACCTTGTGAACGCTGTGTATTTACTACCATTAATCCTAAAACTGGTGAAAAACATCCACAACAACAACCATTACGCATGTTAACCTCTTTTAGACAAAGCCCGCATGGTGAAGTGCTGTTTGGTCAAAATTTAATAGCGCTCAATAGTGGCACTATAAATACAGGAGATGAGTTAACTATTACCAGTAAACAAAAACCCCCTATTTTTGTTATATCTGAACCAGCAACACAAACAACGACTACCGCGAGTCATAGCAAAAAAGTTAACAACATAGAAAATGGTGATAATCTAACCGATCGTATTGTGGACAAGTCAGTAAGCAAAAAGCTAAACATTGTTTTTGAAAAGTGGAACAAAAAGTACCAAATCCCCTCTCCTACTCCAAATACTAATATTCAAGACAATGAACAGGCAAAAACACTATTAGAAAATGGCGAAGATGCTGGACTTATATTACCTTATTCATGTCGTGCTGGCATGTGTGGTCGCTGCAAAGCCAAACTAATCAGTGGTGAAGTAAAACAATTACCTATAGATGGCTTTAATGGTTTAACTGCTCAAGAAATAGATGAAGGGTATATTTTATGTTGCTCAACCATTGCAATAAGTGATGTGGTCATTAAACATACATAATATTTTATATGATGTGAAACTAGGTTGACATTTATCACCATTAAAAACTTACCTTTTCTTTTCAATTGCTCGTCAATAAAATGTATTAATTGCACGAGCATCCCTTATACATGTTCAAACTTGCCTGCTGCATTGACGCTTATCAATTAACTAAACAAAAACCACAAAAGATTGATATAAATCAACAGACTTCCGTAATTAAAAAAGTTGATTTTAGAAATTGATTTAAATCAACTTTTAAAATCAAACAGAGTGTAAGAATTAAGCCCACAAAAAGTACAAATCAACAAAAAAAATAATCACTGTACTAACTAACACTTTAATTGATTTATAAAACATAAAACGGGAATAATACAATGAAAACAAAAATTTTGAATACAAACAAATTTGCCCTCTCAGTATTAACTGCGGCTATTCTATCTGCTCCTTCAGCATTTGCTGCTGATCCTGCACATGGCAAAAGCATCTCTGATGCCCTAGCTGACAGTAAAGTTAATATTTCATTTCGTGCTCGTTATGAAGCGGTTGACGAAGATGGTGCATCAGGCGCTGCTGACAAAGATGCAGATGCACTTACCTTAAAAAGCCGTTTAACACTAAATACGGGTGCGTACCAAGGTTTTTCACTCGGATTAGAAGTAGACAATGTGACTGCTATCGTTGATGACTATAATGATGCAGCAGGAAACAACCCAACAGATTCAGTCATTGCAGATCCTGAAATTACCGATGTTAACCAAGCATATATTAAATATACTAATGGTGATCTGAAAGCAACGGCTGGTCGTCAACGCATTTTACATAACAACCAACGTTTTGTTGGGGGTGTAGGCTGGAGACAAAACGAACAAACTTATGATGGTGTACGTATTGAATACGCACTTAATGACGCTTTATCTTTAGATTACAGCTACATTCATAATGCTAATCGTATTTTTGCTGACGATGCAAAATCTGATTTAGGCGGTGATTTTCATTTTATTAATGCCGCTTACAAAGTAAATAAAGCACACAAGATAACAGCTTTTGCCTATATTCTTGACTTTGACACAGCTGCTGCACTATCTACTAGCACTTATGGCGCCTTATATAATGGTAAATTTGATGCAGTTTTTGTTAATGCAAGCCTAGCAACACAAAGTGACAATGGTGATAATGCTAACAGTTTTGATGCAAATTATATCAATGCTGAAATTGGTTCTAAGTTAGGTAAAGTCACGGTGTTAGGCGGCTATGAATTGCTTGGTAGTGATAATGGTGTTGCTTTCAGCACACCATTTGCCACACTACATAAATTCCAAGGTTGGGCTGATAAATTCTTAGGTACGCCAGCAAACGGTGTTCAAGATATTTATGTAACTGTTAAAGGCGCTGTTGCAGGTGTTAAATTAAGCGCAACCTATCACAACCTAACTTCTGACGCTAATGATATTGATTACGGTAACGAATTAGATTTAGTAGCTAATTACCAAGTAAATAAAAACTATAGTCTTTTAGCTAAATTTGCTAATTATAGTGCTGATGATTACTCAACAGACACTAACAAACTATGGTTACAAGCCGTTGCTAAATTTTAATAAAAATTAATTTATAAAAGATAATTTATAAAAGAGTATAGGAGTTTTGGTGTTAATCAAAACTCCTTTTTATTTCAAAAATAAATACTTTGTTGTACTGTTTTCTAACTTCCAACTTGGCGATAAAACGATTAGAATAACCGCGGTTTTTTACGGTTAGGCTTTTCTATTGTTATTGATGATCGACAATTACGACTCATTTACGTATAATTTAGTGCACTATTTTCAGGCGTTAGGTCAAGAAGTGAAAGTGGCTAGACACGATGAAATTAGCTTATTTGAGATCGACCAACTCAACCCCGACTATTTAGTTATTTCTCCTGGACCATGTAACCCCGATAGTGCGGGCATTTCGTTAGCTGTTGTAAAGCAATTTTCTGGAAAGATCCCTTTACTCGGTGTCTGTTTAGGTCACCAATGTATTGCCCAACATTTTGGCGCTAAAATAATCAAAGCTAAAAAATTAATGCATGGTAAAACAAGTACTATTACACACAGCGAATCAGGATTATTTCAAAACATTAAACAATCTTTACAAGTAACTCGATACCATTCACTGGTTGTAGAACAATCATCATTACCTGATGACTTAATGATAACTGCTTGGAGTCTAGATGAGTTAGGCAACAAAGATGAAATTATGGCTTTACAACATAAAAAGCTTGCTCTTTGCAGCGTTCAATTCCATCCTGAGTCTATACTAACAGAGCAGGGTTCAGCATTATTGAAAAATTTTCTAGCAATGGCGTAGTCCATAACAAAAGAAATTTAGACAAATAAAACGTTTTTTCTCTCATTAATACTTTGATTACATAAACCGATAACCTTAGAATAACTTTTACTTTATACTTTTTGAAATAAAAAGCAGGCTTGTAAGGCACTAATTAAATCCTATGCTATTTTTTGACAATAACGACACGCTTTCTGCAATACATCAACAAGCTATTAGTTTAGCTATTAGTAAAGACTTTGCTGAGCAACGTAATGGCAAAATAAATCTTGTTGATTTTCAAGGCAGTGAGCAAGAAAACCGCCGCAGAGAATTATTGTCTGTTGAAGTAAAAGCACAACAAGAAAAAATCGTAGCAGCACATGGTGAAGAACACTTTCGCAAACAAGTAATGGCCACATTTTTCGCGCAAGTAAATAAAAAAATCAATGAAGAATTTGATAATAAAGCACACTTATATAATCGTGTACTTAGTATTGAAGAAGCTGCCCCAATGATTTTAGAGTTACTTTCTTTACGAGCAACCTCAATTAATAAAATAAAACCCTTAGCGACCTCATTACCTTGGCTAGCAACTGACATCGTTACTTTAGTGAATAAACCTCAATACCGAAAGCGCGCTGACGTGCAAGTAAATGATGCTAAACTTGCCTTGAGTTATTTGGGCATAGAGAACTTAAAATTAGTAATGCCAACTTTTATTTTAAAGCATTGGCTCCCTATAAGTACCGCACCATTTAGCTTAATGAAGCGAAAACTATGGAATGAAAGCTTATCTATCGCACTAGCCTCAAGTACACTTGCAGAACATTCGGGTATTAATCGTTATACAGCCTTTACTACGGGTATGTTGTCTAATATAGGTAAACTTGCCATTACTCGCTGTTTTTTAACTACTTATAATCGAATGTACAAACAAGAATTACGTGATGCTTTTAATACAAAAGATAAACGTTTACATAATATTCTAGTCACAATTAAAAACCCTCCCGAGCTGTTACTTGAACAATTAGTACTACGTAGTAGTAAATTATCAGCTGAATTAATAGAATTAATGAACTTTGATCGGTTAACAATAACTGAAGCAATGTTTGACCTAGCCTATGCTGATACAATAGATAAGATGTGCTCTATCGCCCAAATAGTTACCAAAGCAAAGGCTTATATTAGTTATCGTAATTTAGCAAAAAATAATTTAATTACTGATGAAGAAAAAACAACTTTATTTAACGCGGCAAAACTGAGTGAAAGCGATATTTCTTTACTTAATGCAAGTGATATAGACCACATAAAGTTAAAATTTAACTAATTTCTACTCATTTCTACCCGTTGTAGCCAAATTATTTTTGATTATTTATTAAAATATCTAAATAACCATTTTCACTTAACCAAACTACCTATGTTAAACAAAAAGAACTTTTTTGTATTTTTTATTGCAACTATAAATATTCATTTAATCTGAATAAAAACTGTCAAAGCTTTGTTTTTACTAGCCTACAGCCAATTCAAGCAAGACAGCATGTTTTTTTCCTGTCATAATAACCTTCTATTTTTTATACGCTGAAAAATATTCTTAGCAAGATAAAACTTATTGCTTATATACTAAACTAGTATTACCCATGCAAATATAGTTATCCATTTTTTGAGGAGTTTGAAATGTCAGAACAGTTTTCTGTAAATCGCGAGTTATTTGATGAAGTTATGGTACCTAATTATGCCCCTTCTGCTGTAATACCCGTGCGCGGTCAAGGCTCTCGTGTTTGGGATCAACAAAATAATGAGTATGTTGATTTTGCTGGCGGTATCGCTGTAAATTGCTTAGGTCATTGTCATCCTGCAGCAGTTGGTGCATTACAAGCACAAAGTGAAAAAATTTGGCATTTGTCTAATGTAATGACCAATGAACCAGCCTTACGTTTAGCTAAAAAATTAGTTGACAACACATTTGCAGAAAAAGTGTATTTTGCTAACTCGGGTGCAGAATCAAACGAGGCGGCATTAAAACTGGCACGTCGTTGGGCACTTGAGGTACACGGTAGTGAGAAATCGCAGATTATTGCTTTTAACCAAGGCTTTCACGGCCGTACATTCTTTACTGTTACCGTAGGTGGGCAAGCAGCATATTCTGATGGTTTTGGTCCAAAACCAGGTGATATTGTTCATGCTGAATATAATAATTTAGACAGTGTAAAAGCTCTGATTTCTGATAAAACTTGTGCCATCATGCTCGAACCTTTACAAGGTGAAGGTGGTATTATTTCTCCTACTAATGAATTTATTAAAGGTGTTCGTGAATTATGTAACCAACATAATGCCTTATTAATTTTTGATGAAGTACAAACAGGCGTTGGTCGTTTAGGGTCTTTTTATGCTTATATGGATTTAGGTGTTACACCTGATATTTTAACATCAGCTAAAGGCTTAGGTGGCGGTTTTCCTATTGGTGCTATGTTAACAACCACTGATATTGCCCAACATCTAAAAGTAGGTACTCATGGCAGTACATATGGTGGCAACCCACTCGCTTGTGCCGTAAGTGAAGCCGTTATTGATGTGGTAAATACGCCAGAAGTACTTAATGGTATAAAAACAAAAGCACAAATTTTTGTTGATGGCTTACAAGCCATCAATGCTAAATACAATGTCTTTAAAGAAATACGTGGTAAAGGTTTATTAATTGGTGCTGTGTTAAATGACGCATACCAAGGTAAAGCAAAAGACTTTTTAATCGCAGCTATGAGCGAAGGTGTAATGACTTTAGTTGCTGGGGCTAATATAGTTCGCTTTGCACCTTCGTTAATTATTCCCGAGGAAGATATAAAAGAGGGGCTAGCACGCTTTGAAAAGGCAGTTGCTAATATAGCATCTTAAGATAAAACCCTACCCAAAACTATTGCTACCTAGTTTATAGGCGGCAATAGTTTCTTTTAATCATCGAGAACTATTTATGATTATCATCCGTCCTATAAGAATGAATGATTATGACGACTTATATCGTATAGCCATTGAATCAGGCCATGGTTTCACGTCATTACCTGTTAACGAAGACATTTTAAAAAAACGTATAATGCACTCAGAAGAGTCATTTAAAGCGCAAGTAAGTCAACCAGGTAATCAGGGCTATTTGTTTGTGATGGAAGATACCGAAACAGGTCAAGTTGTTGGTACCACAGGTATTGAAGCAGCCGTTGGCTTAGATAATGCATTTTATCACTACCACTTAGGTAAAGTGGTTCATAGTTCGCGTGAATTGAATATTCATAATACCGTTGAAACACTTTCACTTTGTAATGATTACACTGGTGCAACTGAAATTTGTACTTTGTTTTTACAAGAAAGCCACCGCAAAGATAGTAATGGACGCTTCCTATCTCGCTGTCGATTTTTATTTATCGCTGAACACAGCAAACGCTTTTCTGATTGCGTGATTGCTGAAATGCGAGGCGTAAGTGATGAAAATGGCAGATCCCCTTTTTATGATTGGCTTGAAGAACATTTTCTTTCTATTGAGTTTACCAAAGCAGATTACTTAACAGGAATAGGAAACAAAGACTTTATTGCTGAATTAATGCCTAAATACCCTGTTTACGTCAGTTTACTCAATAAAGAAGCACAGCAGGTTATTAACCAAGTACACAACAATACTGTACCTGCCTTACGTTTACTTAAAGCTGAAGGTTTTTCTCGTCGAGGGTATATTGATATTTTTGATGCTGGCCCCACGGTTGAAGCGGAAAGAAGTCAAATCAGAACTGTGCGAGAAAGCAATAAATATCAGGTACTTATTGATGACAACCATGAAGATCAAAGTAATCAAAAATACATTATTTGCAATACCAAAGTAGAAGAATTCAGAGCAATACAAGCGAAATTATCGCTACGTGAAACCGCAAACCAAGTCGTACTTAGCAGTAATATAGCACAAGCATTACAAGTACAAGAAGGTAATTTCATTCGCCTTATTAGTAATTAACAGCCTAAACTAACATAGAAATTAACATAGGAATAAACATGTCAAACGTTCAATTTATTAATGGTCAATGGCAAGCAGGTTTAGGTCATGATGTTACCTCACTAAACCCTGCAAAAAATGAAGTGATCTGGCAAGGTAAAACAGCATCACCTGAGCAAGTTGAATTAGCAATTAGCAGTGCTCGTAATGCTTTTGAAAGTTGGTCTACTCGTTGCTTTGAAGATCGCGTCAGCATAGTCACTAAGTTCGCAGAACTCTTAGGTGAAAACAAAGACGCATTAGCAGACACCATATCCTTAGAAACAGGTAAGCCTCGTTGGGAAACGCTAGGTGAAGTTGGTGCGATGATAGGCAAAATTAATATATCACTCAATGCTTATAAAGAACGTACAGGCACAATCGAAAACCCTATGCCTGGAGCAAAAGCATTTATTCGTCATAAACCTCATGGAGTGGTCGCTGTATTTGGTCCTTATAATTTCCCTGGGCATTTACCTAATGGCCATATTGTTCCTGCACTTATCGCGGGTAATACCATTGTATTTAAACCAAGTGAATTAACACCAAAAGTTGCTGAGGAAATGGTAAAAATATGGCAAGCAGCTGGGCTTCCTGCTGGTGTTATTAATCTGGTTCAAGGTGAGGTAGACACAGGTAAAGCACTTGCTAGTAACAAAATGATAGATGGTTTGTTCTTTACAGGCAGTTCAACCACAGGTCACTTGTTGCACGAACAGTTTGGCGGTCAACCTGGAAAGATTTTAGCTTTAGAGATGGGAGGAAACAACCCACTTATAGTGAAAGAAATTAGTGATGTTACTGCGGTTGTACACGATATTATTCAATCGGCTTTTGTTACAACAGGACAACGTTGTACCTGTGCTCGTCGTTTATTCATTGAACAAGGCGAACAGGGCGATGCTATTATTGCGAAGCTTATTGAGGCAACTAAAGCACTCACTATTGGTTATTATGATGATGAGGAACAACCTTTTATTGGTTCAATGATTTCTGAAAAAGCAGCTTTAGGTTTAGTTGCTGCGCAGCAGAAATTAATCAACTTAGGTGCAACACCATTACTTGAATTAAAACATTTAGAAGCAAACACTGGCTTTATTTCACCTGGAATTGTTGATGTTACCAACATAGTTGCCGATGTTCCTGATGAAGAATATTTTGGCCCACTATTAAAAGTATATCGTTACACTGATTTTGATGAGGCCATCAACGAAGCCAATAACACAGGCTTTGGTTTATCTGCAGGTTTATTAAGTGACAGCGCAGCCTTATATGATCATTTCTTTACCCGTATTCGTGCTGGTATTGTTAATTGGAATAAACCAATTACTGGTGCAAGTAGTGCTGCGCCTTTTGGTGGTATAGGCGCAAGTGGTAACCACAGAGCAAGTGCGTTTTATGCTGCTGACTATTGTGCTTACCCCATAGCCTCAGTAGAAGCCGAAAAAGTTAGCTTACCAGCCACATTAAGCCCTGGTATAAAACTGTAATACTTACTGAAATAAGAATGTGATCTAACCATGTATTTTAATGATACTTATATGCTAACCAAGCAAAGAGAAGAAGGGGTTCGCCCCAACTTCTTTAAGAGTATCGATCAGCTCTAATATTGGTGGTAGCGTCAGTTATCACCAAACTTTCTCATAGTCCTGCGAAGAAAAATCAATAACTGCCATTACCTCCTTTTTGTAATTAATAATCTATCCATTGCTAAAATAAAGGAAAACTTATGACACAAGTAACTAAACTTTTTGATAATATTTGGCAGCAATATATTGCTGTAACCCCTTCAGCAAACAATATACACCAACTTTTAGGTGATGGAAAAAAAGTGGTTAACGACCATGTTGCCTATCGCACTTTTAATACTGACAAAGTCAACTTAAACAAGTTTGCTAATCACTTGATTGCTCTTGGATATGATGAGTGTGGCCAATATAATTTTGTTGCAAAGAAATTAACCGCCAAGCATTTTGAACATCAGGATGCCTCTATGCCAAAAGTTTTTGTCAGCGAACTGCGTGTAGAAGAATTCTCACCTTCAGTACAAAAAATAATCCACTCGTTAGTTGAACAATTACCCGACAATATAAGTGAGCAACCCAACTTTTTATATTCAGGTCGACCATGGAAAATTAGTTTTAAAGATTATCAAACATTACTAGCTGAGAGTGACTATGCTGCTTGGTTAGCCGCTTGGGGTTATCGTGCAAATCACTTTACTGTTAGCATCAACCATCTAGAAAG
>NZ_JBHFOM010000063.1:0-20112 GCF_053543955.1 Colwellia sp. E150_009 | reverse complement strand
TCAATAGCTGGCCTATTGCAAGTAAATTTAACGCAGAAGTAAGGAAAAACAGCTGCTAGAGAAACATTTGTTAAGCCGAGCTCAGGTTAACTTACACCTAAACAAAATCTTGTTCTATATAGTTAAAGTACTCAGCAAGGCTGTCAAAGTTTTTGTCTCCTGAACTTAGTCCGCTAAGTGATGGTGACAAAAACTGATGACAAACGCCGCTGATGCTTTAAATATGACGAACAATTTAATTAACGTCGATAAGTTCTACCGTGCCATCTGCATTAACTTCTGCCATATGCCCTTTGGGCTCAGTTAAAAACATGGTTGCAAAGAAAATCACGCCAGCAGAAGCGGCAATAACCATGAAGAAGGTTGAATAATCCACAAACGACAATACTGTTAAGTAAGTTACCGCACCAACATTACCATAAGCACCAGCCATACCAGCAATTTGACCTGTCATACGACGTTTAACCAGTGGAACAATTGCAAATACGGCACCTTCACCTGCTTGTACAAAGAAAGAACAACACATAGTCGCTAATACTGCTAATGGAATAGCCCAAGCACCCGTTACTTGGCTAAGTACCATATAACCTACCGCTAAGCCACCAACTAAAATCATTAAGGATCTACGACGACCAAACTTATCACTAAACCAACCACCCGTTGGACGAGCAACTAAGTTCATAAAAGCAAAGCCAGAGGCTAGCATACCAGCTTGAACCGCACTTAAACCTTCAAAGGTTTCCAAAAAGAATAACGGCAGCATGGAAACAACCGCTAATTCAGAGCCGAACGTTACAAAATAAGATAGATCTAAAATAGCGACTTGTTTAAATTCATATTTTTCAATATCTGCTACACCATGGGTTAAATTTTCTTTATTCACACGCCAAATAGAGTGAACTTGAACAAAAAATAATACAACTAATCCAACCCACATCATATACATAGTTTCAGTGGTTAATAATTTCACACCTGAAGGAGAAAGTTTCCATGCTAATACAGCAAGGGCAATGTACATTGGAATATTCATAAACAGATAAAAGTAAAAATCCTTCCAGCTGGTTACCTCTAAACCACCTGATTTTTTAGGCTTGAAATAAGTTGACCCCTTCGGCGTGTTTCGGGCAACAATATAGAAAAATACGCCGTAACAGCCCGCAATAACCCCTGTTAAGCCAAGCGCATAACGCCAACCATCATCACCACCAAACATTAAGGCAATCGTTGGTAAAGTCATGGCACCTGCAGCAGAACCAAAGTTACCCCAACCACCGTATATTCCTTCAGCTATACCTACTTGCTTTGCAGGAAACCACTCACCCACCAAGCGAATACCTATAACAAAACCCGCGCCAACAAAGCCAAGTAAAAATCTAAATAGTGCCAATTGCTCAAAGCTGTCTGCCATAGCAAAACCAGTACAAATAAAAGCAGAGCTAATTAATAAGCAAGAATAAATAATTCTAGGGCCATACTTATCAACCAAGATACCAATAACAATACGTGCTGGTATTGTTAATGCTACGTTTAAGATCATTAGTGCTTTAACCTGCGCACTTGATAAATCAAATGCCTCCTTAATAAATACTAATAAAGGTGCATGTGAAAACCAAACGACAAATGTTAAGAAAAATGCAAACCACGTGACGTGTAGCATTTTAATTTTAGGATCTGCAAAGTTTAGCAGATTCATTTTTCCATCCTGAGACATAGTGCTAACTCCCGCGCTATACACTTAAAAATAGCTATATTTAAAAATATAACTTACTCTAAAAGTAATAATACGCTTACTTATGTTAAATTTATAATATTATAAAAAAATACGATTCTGTTATTTTGCGCCTTTGTCATTTTAACTTTCTTGACTTACGTCAACAAATTTAATCTCTTTAAATAAGGTATTATAAAAATAAGGTTTTTTAAATTGAAATTTGTTTTAATTTACAATAGAACATACAAATGATTAGCAACTAAAGAGAATCTATGGAAATTCAACAAAAACATGCCTATAGAGCTTTAAGTCTTTCTACATTAGCCTTTGCAGCATGTTTTTCTGTATGGACTTTATACTCAATAATAGGTATTGAATTAAAAATTAAATTAAATTTATCTGCAACTGAATTTGGTTTACTTTTAGCTGCACCAATTTTTACGGGCGCCATTTTTAGAATACCAGTCGGTTTTTTATCTGAAACCGTTTCTTGCAGAAACTTATTTTTCTGGCAAATGCTGCTAGCTGTTCCTCCTTTATTTTATTTACCGTATGTGGAAACATTTATCGAATATATTCTACTCGGCTTTATTTTAGGATTAAGTGGCGTTTCATTTACTATTGGCATTCGTTATGTGACAGATTGGTTTGATAGTAAAAGGCAAGGCTTTGCTCTTGGCGTATTTGGTGCTGGCAATACTGGAGCAGCAATCACGTTGGTATTAGTACCTTTTATTGTTGATGCCTACGGATGGCAAGATATAGGTCCTATTTATGGTATGGGTATGTTGGCCATGGCCATTATTTTCAGAATCTTTGCTCCTGAAGTGAACCTATACATTCAAAAAAAGAAAAATACGGAACTTGCCTTTCATTTAGCACCAATAAAAGATCTTCAAGTTTGGCGTTTTGGTTTGTACTACTATTTTGTTTTTGGGTCTTTCTTAGCTCTCATTTTATGGTTACCCCAATATTATATGGAAGCTTACGAATTATCACTAAAGCAAGCCTTAGCCTTAACACTACTCTTTGTTTCTACATCAAGCATGATTCGCGCAGTTGGTGGTTGGTTTGCAGACAGATTTGGTGCTCGTACCGTCAATTGGAGTGCCTTTTGGATTTGTATGGTCTGTTTGTTTTTTCTCAGCTACCCACCAACTACAATGATCATTCATGGTGTAAATAAAGATGTTGAAGTTTCTTTTGCTGTTAATGTTTGGTTATTCACTTTTTTAATTTTTGTGATTGGTATAGCTCAAGGTATTGGCCGTGCTAGCGTTTATAAAACTATTTATGATTACTACCCTAATCATATGGGAAGTGTAGGTGGTATCATAGCCGCTGTTGGCGCACTTGGCGGTTGCACATTACCCGTAATGTTTGGTTTAGCTGTTGATATTGTTGGAGTATATAGTGCCTGTTTTATGCTGTTATACGGCGTGCTAGCTCTATGTATGATGGCAATGTATTTAGCATTACAGGCAGAGCGTCAGCAAAACTTACTAAAAGAAGCTCTTGAAAATAATTTTCTGGAACAAGATTAATTTCATTTCTAGAGTCATTTAGCTAATAAACATGAATTCGGTTTAAGAGATAGTTAACAAATTAAAATACCAGTAAAAATTATTTTAATATATCTTTAGCTTGATAGTTTTTCTTAATTTAAGGCAAATTTCGCATCAATAACTGACCTATTGCAAGTAAATTTAACACAGAAGTAAGGAAAATAGCTGCTAAAGAAACATTTGTTAAACTGAGCTCAGGTTAATAAGCATATCTATTCGTTATCAAAGTAGCGTTAAACAGGAAATAAATCACCTGTTTAACGTCTATTAGTTGTATTGGTTAAGTGGTTTTTTGATGTATACTTTCAAATTAATCTGTTTTAAATTCCGATGATTCTCTTTCTAATTCAGTTGCTAATCGCGCAAGCTCAACACTTGATTCAGCAATATTATCTGTCGCTTGATTCGTTTCAGTTATGCCTAAATTCAATGTTTCAACATTTTGTAGTATCTCATCAACCACTACGGATTGTTCTTCTGACGCCGTCGCTATTTGTGCACTTAAATTACTGATTTCATTCATATCACCTGCAATCATCTGAATTAACTCCATTACTTCTTTCGCATGTTTCTGAACAGAGTTTGCTTGAACAACGCTGCCTGCCATAACTTCAACAGAAGAATTAGCACCGATCATAATGGTATTTATCATGTTATCAATTTCTTTAGTTGAATCTTGGGTTCTTTGAGCTAACTGACGAACTTCATCTGCAACAACCGCAAAACCACGACCTTGGTCACCCGCCCTAGCTGCCTCTATTGCTGCATTTAAAGCTAATAAGTTAGTTTGATCAGCAATAGCTTTTATAACTTCAAGCACATGCGCCACTTGATCAAAGTCAGTTCTCACTTTTTGTACATTGTGTTCTGATTGCTGAATTTGTTCTGCCATATTAACTATTGAGCGGTAGGTCTCATCTAATTTACTAGAGCTATTATTCACCTTATTTTGAATATTATCGACAGCACTCGCCGTTGTTGTTGTACTTTGAGCGACATCATTAACCGTAGCCCCCATTTCATGTATGGCAGCTGCGATGTGCCCAAAAATAGTTTGTTGTTCGGATACTGTGCTACTGGTTTGTGTTGTAATTGCAGCAAGTTCTTCTGATGTTGATGCTTGCTGAAATGCAATCTCTGAAATGTTCTTTGCCATCTTAGAAAGGTTAACTATCATATTGCCAATAGCTTCTTGTAAATCGCCAACTTCGTCATTAGCAGTTTTTTTGACCTTCATCGTTAAATCACCGTTTGCCACTTGTTGGGCAACATTTGCTATCTCCGTAATAGGTGCCGCGGTTCTTTTAGCAATATACACGCCAATCAAGGCAACGATAACCGCAATTCCTACCATTAAAAAGATCATAAAAATGCTATTACTACGAATAGAAGCAAAGGCTTCTGGTTCATCTATTTCAGATAATATTGCCCAGTTAAAGTCGCCAAACGATATCTGATCAAATGAAGACAGTACAGGACGGTCATTATAATCTATAATGATATCGGTTCCTTTCTCTCCTGCAAGCGCACGCTTGACTGCATGCGTGTCAACGCCATTTTCTGCTACAGAGCCAGCAAAACTCGATTTAACAGTACGACCTTCGGGATCTAAAAATGAATTACTGCGCATCTTTAAGTCACTACCAACTAAATAGCTTTCTCCCGTTTCTCCCATGCCTTCACGAATCCCCATAATGGATTGAACACCCTCTAAAGGTAATTGTAATGCTACATAAAAAGCAGGGTCACCAGTTTTATTAAGTAAAGGCTGACCTATAAAAGCTGCGGGGTCACCATGACTAGGTTCATATGATGCAAAATCAACAAAGCCATATTGCTTACTTACACTGATATTGTTAATGAGTTTTCCCAAATTAGAATTAGCATATTTACCTGTTAGAATATTGGTATTGAAATCATTTTCTCTAGTTACAGTATAAAAAATGTGACCATTAGGGCTAATTAAAAATAAATCATAATAACCATATTTTTCAATATAACTTTGATAAAAGTCGACATTGCCAGATATCTTTGGATTAAAGGCTTCGGCTATATTAATCTCTGAAATAATTGCCCAACGAATGTCGTTCCCTATATCAATATAATCCCAACTACTTGCAACCGAATTATTATTATAATCAATGATGATGCTAACACCGTCTTCACCATTCAATGCACTTTTAACTGCAACGGTTTCTACTTTATTATTATTGGCAAAAGAGGTCTTTACTGATAATTCATTTAAATTTAAATAGTAATCTGACCGCATTAAGTTATCCTGCCCTACAAGGTATGATTCCCCAGTTTCTCCCATGCCATTCTTATTAGTTAAGATACTGTTTATTTTATCAATCGGTTGTTGATACGCTATATAGCCAATACGTTTGCCATTTGAAATAACTGGTTTTATTGTAAATGCTGCGGGATCTCCACCACTCGGCCCGTAGGGTTTAAAATCACTGACTTGAATGTTTGAAGTAGTTGATTGTTGGGCAGAACTAAAAGCTTGATTAAATGAACTATTGTCTAGATCTTTAGGAATAATTTGTCCCAAATCGCTTTCTCTAGTGACGGAATAAATGATAGTGCCGTTAGTGCTAATAATAAAAAAGTCATACCACCCTAGATATGATAATAAAGGCTTATAGGATGTATCGTATTTATTAAGCAATGTTTGCCATTTGTTCTTATTTGAAAAATTGCTAACTAGTTCATCAATTGCTTGTTGTGTCTGTTTATCTTTAGACAACCTTTCTAGTTGAATTTTACTATTATTGAGATAATCGATAACATGCGATTTTTTAAGTTGATTAATTGCAGATAACTTAGTAAAAACTTGATTTTGCATGTTGTCGGCAATATTTATTAAGACTTCCATATCGCTTTGCCGTTCAGAAAAGTAGGATTCTATAGCTTGTTTTTTTATTTGATTAATCGCGGTTAATTGACTGTAAACTTTATTTGTTACATCTAAAGAACTATTCATTGTTGATATAACGCCCACTATTATTGAAGGAATTACCCCCAACAAAATAAACAACAAAGTAAACTTAACTTTTAAGCTATTAATCATAATTACTACCTTTTTTAATATCTAGATTTAATCCTTCATTTACAATATCCTTTCTGCACAGTTGCCACCTCACCATTATAGTTCAGGCATTGGGGTTTTTCATAAAAAATGGGGGAGTTTTTGAAATGAGATAAATAAAACACTTGCCGTGTTGGTATTTTAACCAATATTACGTTTATTTGAACAAACAGCATACTCGTAATATGAGATACAAATATTAGGAAATACAATGCTAAAAGTTTACCTCATGAGCCACAGCCCACATAGCAGCCTCTACTCGACTTTTTAATCCAAGCTTTTTAAATAAGTTTTTATTGTGTACCTTCACTGTCGATTCAGTTATGCCAAGTTTACGCGCTATCTCTTTATTACTTTTACCACCAGCAATAAGCTTTAAGTTTTCTAATTCACGAGGGGTTAGCGTTTGAAGAATATTTGTTTGCTGCTGAGGTCGTAATGAGCGAGCTAAAATTTGTGTAATGGGTTCACTAATCACAAATTCACCACGAATAGCATGGTTAATTTTCGCTATTAACTCTTCAGGTTCACTGTCTTTAAGCAAGTAACCATCTGCGTTAAATTTTAGCGCCTGCAACACGTCTGTTTCGTTATCAGAAACGCTGAAAATAATCACTTTGGAATTCACATTGGCGCGCTTTAATGCACTTAAGGTTTCAATACCACTTAAGCCTTTCATATTGAGATCAAGTAGAATTAAATCAGGATTATGCTCAACAGCAAAAGTAATGGCTTCATCACCCGAGTTTACCTCACCAATAACGTGAAGATTGTCTTCTATAGAAATAAGTTGAGCAACGCCTTTACGAAGCATTGGATGATCATCAACTAATAAGATATTCGCTTGTTGCATTTTATTTTCTTCTTTTTTAATCATTATATACCCAAATCACCTCAAGATGCAGGATTCAGCTGGAAGTGGTTTGGCCATATCTTATAGTTAATGGTTAAACTCAAAATGAATTATAGTACCCTTCGCTTGCCGATTATCAATATGAATTTGTGTATTTAATGACTTTGCCCTTTCCTGCATTATTCCAATGCCAAAATGTCCTTGGTTGTTTGTACGCTCTATATTCGACTCAGGAAACCCTTTACCATTGTCCCATATTTTTACAATAACTCGGGTATCTTTTAACTTAATAGAAATCCCTGCAAGAGTCGCTTCAGCATGACGATGAATATTTGATAAAGCTTCACGCGCTATTTGTAATAAATGAATTTCTTGATTAGCACTTAGATAATTAGCGGGTAATTGGTAATCAAATTCAATGCTATGCTGGCATTTTGCACTAAACTCTATCACTGTGCTGGCTAAAGCACTTTTAATGGAAGGATCATCTAATTTCAACCTAAATGTGGTTAACAACTCCCTAAGTTGTGAATAGGCACTATTTAATCCATCTTTAATATCATCAATCGTTTCTTCTACCTGAGCTTGAGGTACTTGTTTCTGCATTTTTCGTGTTAACAAACTCATTTGTACTTTTAAATAAGATAATGATTGCGCCAAAGAATCATGAAGCTCTCTCGCTATCACAGCGCGTTCTTCCACGATAACTAAGCGATTTTCACTGGTTCTTTTTTGATCAAGCTCTATCGCAGTAGCCATAATATCGGCCATACCTTTCAAAATTTGCTTTTGCCAATCACATGCTTTTTTATTTTTAGGTAGTTCCCATACTAAATATCCAAAAAGAAGGCTGCCTTTTTCTAACGAGAATTTATGATAATTAAAACAAATATTATCTATAGTAATGTTTTGACTGTTAATTACATCAATAATCAAATTATTATGTTTAGCATCTATTATTTCAATACTTATTTTTCCATATCCAATCAATGCTTGTAACTCTTCAATAATATGATGATTTATTTGATAGGTAGGGCTGTCTTGTTCAGATAAGGTATAACCTGCTAAGTTGTGCGCTGCGCGGTATAAAAGATCCAGTGATTTATTGCTTCGCGTAAGCTCAAGCGTTTTAATGTCTACTCTTTGCTCAAATTCTTGATAAGTAAGTTTTAATTCGTCTGACATTTGGTTAATAGTGTGCGCTAATACCCCCAGTTCATCTTGTTTATTATAACTGGCTTTAACTGAAAAATTTCCTTTCCCCACTTGTTCTGCAATATTGACTAATTCTTTTAAAGGGACTAATACAGCACGGTTTAATTTAATTAACACGAAACTGGCGGTTAATATAACAAGTAGCAAGCTAATTACCTGAATCAAGCGTAATAAACTTAGCTTTTTTTCTGATTCAAGTTGCAACAGTCTAACAAGTTTATCCAAAACAAGAACAAATTGGTCAAACCTTTCTGACTGCTCTACTAATTCAGGTATTGTTAAAGATTTTTTACGAAAATTATCTTCAGTAAACTGAGCCCATAGCTGCAAAACTTTTTCTTGATGGAATACTAATTCAGATTTGTCCTTTTTTTTATTAATACTATGACTTACCAATAAACGAGATAACCGATGATTAAAGTTTTCAATCTCTTTTATTACTTGTTTTTTGCCACTTGGAGCTTGCATTAATCTATCTGCAAAAAAAGCTCTCGAAATACGTATAGCTTGCATTCTTAATGATCCAGCATTGTTAATTTGTGCTGCATCACCATTTAAACTCTCTGTCACCAGCATAGAGCTAATCATACTAACCAAGCCTAACGTAATAATAACGACCATTATTTGTCCTGCTCGGGCAATTAATGAAGAGCTTGAATCAGCAAAGTCTGTTGTTGCATATAATTGTTTCATTATTTTGCATAACCAAATAATTTACAGGAAAGTTCAAACTTAAAATGATACGCAAGTTTCTATTGAATACCAAATGCTTTAATACCTAACACCTAGATACCCTACTACCACCAAATAGTCGCTTAACACACTTTTTGACGAACACAAAAAAAACAAAAACAATAAAAAGATAAAATACAAGAAGTTAAATAAAAATGACAACTACTACTTTAGTGGTAATCACTTACCTACTACATATCAATGGCTAATAACACCTTGATCCAGATCAATTATATCCAGAACACGTATTGTTATTTTAACATCAGAAAAAAAATATTTTAGAACACCAAAAACGCAGCTTTAATTCAACCCATGAAAATGAGCACACTAAATTATTTAAAAAATACTGATAAGTTGGAGAAAACAATGTCAGATATCAAAGAATGGGACGTAGAAGATCCCAAGTTTTGGGAAAGTAAAGGTAAAAAGATTGCTACTCGCAATCTTTGGCTTTCTATTCCAAGCTTACTATGTGGTTTCGCAGTTTGGCTTTACTGGGGCATTATTACCGTACAAATGTTAAACCTAGGCTTTCCATTTGCAAAATCAGAATTATTTACCTTAATGGCTATTTCTGGCCTAACAGGGGCAACCTTACGTATTCCTAGTAGCTTCTTTATTCGTATGTGTGGTGGTCGTAATACGATTGTTTTCACTACAGCATTATTGATGTTACCGGCGATTGGCACAGGCATAGCTTTACAAGACATGAATACACCATTATGGGTATTTCAAGGGCTTGCTCTTTTGTCTGGTTTTGGTGGTGGTAATTTCGCCTCTTCAATGTCAAACATTTCTTTCTTTTACCCTAAGAAACAACAAGGTTTAGCCCTTGGCCTAAATGCTGGCTTAGGCAACTTTGGTGTTACCACCATGCAAATTTTAGTGCCATTAGTTATGACTTTTGGATTATTTGGCGGTGAGCCAATGCAATTGGTTAATACTTCTGGAACATTAATCGGTAAAATCCCCGCAGGTTCAGATGCGTGGATCTTCAACGCAGGCTATGTTTGGTTGTTATTTTTAATCCCTCTAGCCATTGTTAGTTGGATGGGGATGAATAACATTCGCGCATCACATGTATCACCCGACGCACCCAATGCAATTGTTTCTTTTGGTATCATTACATCAATGCTATTAATCGGCTTTATCACCGCAACAGTAGGCTTATGGTTAATGTTACCTGAAAGCGTTAATGGTTCTGGTTTTGGCGTACCAAAAGAAATGATACTCGTTGGTGTTGTGGGTGCCACAGTAATGCTATTGAAATTCTTGCCTGGCAAAATCCGTTCTAACCTTGAACGTCAATATAAAATTTTTAATAATCCACATACTTGGGTAATGAGTATTATTTATACTATGACCTTTGGTTCTTTCATTGGTTTTGCTGCAGCCTTTCCATTATCTATTAAAGTTATTTTTGGTTATCAACACATCATGGTTGATGGTGTAATGACACATGACACCATTAATACAAATGGTCCAAGCGCCTTAATGTATGCATGGATGGGCGCATTTATTGGCGCATTAATTCGTCCTATTGGTGGCTGGATGGCAGATAAAATGGGCGGTGCTAAAGTTACTCAGTATTGTTCAATTGTAATGGTTTGCAGCGCATTAGGCGTGGCTTACTTCATGAGAGCCGCTTACCAAAGTCCTAATCCGGAGCAATATTTTGTTGCTTTCTTTGTTTTATTTTTAATTTTGTTTGCTGCAACAGGTATTGGTAATGGTTCAACTTTTCGCACTATTTCAATGGTATTCGATAAAGAACAAGCGGGTCCTGTATTAGGTTGGACTTCTGCTGTAGCAGCTTATGGAGCCTTTTATATTCCTAAAGTATTAGGTGAACAAATCAAACTAACAACGCCAGAAAATGCATTAATCGGTTTCGCTATTTTCTATAGCGTATGTGTTGGCATTAACTGGTGGTTTTATTTACGTAAAGGTGCTGAGCATCAAAATCCTTAATTTTAATTGAGGGTGCGCTCAAAAGGAGTGAGTTAAATTACCTCCTTTTTTGCGTTTTTTTAATAATGAACTAGCTTTTTAGCTATGAGTTAAAAAACAAGCGTTAAAAAGTTAGTGCTTATATTAAAAATATCAAATTTAAAATTTACGGTGTGTAGTTAATTAAAATTTATAATCGACTTTATCAGTTAGTAGAGCATATTAAAAAAACTGATATCACTTCAACGGAGAAAAAAGATGAGTAACTTTCTTGATCGTCTACAGTTTCTTAGAAAGAAAACAGGCGAGTTCAGCGACGGGCATGGTGACACTACCAATGAAAGTCGCGAATGGGAAAACAGCTATCGTCAACGCTGGCAACACGACAAAATAGTACGTTCTACCCATGGAGTAAACTGTACAGGCTCTTGCTCTTGGAAAATATATGTGAAAAATGGCTTAGTAACATGGGAAACACAGCAAACTGATTACCCTCGTACTCGTCCTGATTTACCTAATCATGAACCACGTGGCTGTCCTCGTGGCGCAAGTTACTCTTGGTACTTATACAGTGCTAATCGTTTGAAATATCCTAAAGTACGTAAGCCATTATTAAAATTATGGCGTGCGGCTCGTGCAACTCAAGATCCTGTTGATGCATGGGGATCAATTGTTGAAGATGAAGCTAAGACTAAATCATACAAATCAAAACGCGGTTTAGGTGGCTTCGTTCGTTCTTCTTGGGAAGAAGTTAACGAAATTATTGCTGCAGCTAACGTTTACACTACAAAAACTTATGGTCCTGACCGGGTTGTTGGTTTCTCTCCAATTCCAGCAATGTCAATGGTTTCGTATGCGGCGGGTGCTCGTTACTTGTCACTCATCGGTGGTGTTTGTTTAAGTTTCTACGATTGGTATTGTGATTTACCACCAGCATCTCCAATGGTTTGGGGTGAACAAACTGATGTGCCTGAATCTGCTGATTGGTATAACTCTAACTACATCATTGCTTGGGGTTCTAATATTCCTCAAACACGTACACCTGATGCTCATTTCTTTACCGAAGTGCGTTATAAAGGTGCTAAAACAGTCTCCATTACACCAGATTACGCAGAAGTTTCAAAGCTAACGGATGAGTGGTTAAATCCTAAACAGGGTACAGATGCGGCTTTAGGTATGGCATTTGGTCATGTTATTTTAAAAGAATTCCATTTAGAAAAACCAAGTGAGTATTTCACGAATTATGTTCGTCAATATACCGATTTCCCTATGTTAGTGGTATTAGAAAAACATGACGACAATTCGTTTGTCTCTACACGTTTCTTACGTGCGAGTGATTTGGCAGGTGATTTAGGTCAAGAAAACAACCCTGAATGGAAAACTATCGCCTTTGATGAGAATTCAAATGAATTAATTTCTCCACAAGGCTCTATCGGTTACCGTTGGGGTGAAAAAGGCAAATGGAATATTCAAGAGCGTGATGGTAAATCAGGCGCTGAAACAAAGCTTCAATTAACGCAAATTGGTGGTGATGTTTCTCCTATAGCTTTCCCTCATTTTGCAGCGAATAATACAAATAGTGCGTGGACAGGTTGTGATCAAGACGAGATTCAAGTACGTAACGTACCAACTAAAACGATTACTGGTGCAGACGGTAAAGAATACTTAGTCGCCACAGTTTACGATTTAATGATGGCTAACTATGGTATTGACCGTGGTTTAGGTGGTGGTAACGTTGCTTCTAGCTATGACCAAGATATTCCTGGCACACCAGCTTGGCAAGAAAAAATCACGGGGCTTGATCGCTCTAAAGTAATCAAAATTGCTCGTGAATTTGCTGATACTGCTGACAAAACCAAAGGTAAATCTATGATTATCGTTGGTGCAGCAATGAACCATTGGTATCACATGGATATGAACTATCGTGGCCTGATCAATATGGTTATGATGTGTGGTTGTGTTGGTCAATCTGGTGGCGGTTGGTCACATTATGTTGGTCAAGAAAAATTACGTCCACAAACAGGTTGGCAGCCATTAGCATTTGGTTTGGATTGGTCTCGTCCACCACGTCAAATGAATGGTACTTCTTTCTTCTACAACCATTCTTCACAATGGCGTCATGAAAAAGTAAGCATGCATGAAGTTTTATCTCCGCTTGCTAACAAAGCAGAATTTGACGAGCATCAGCTTGATTACAACATCCGTGCAGAGCGTATGGGTTGGTTACCTTCAGCTCCACAGATAAACCGTAACCCTTTACAGTTAACCAAAGATGCAAAAGCCGCAGGTATGGAACCAAAAGATTTCGCGGTGCAAGAACTTAAATCAGGCAACTTGAAGTTTGCTTGTGAAGCACCAGATGCCCCTGAAAACTTTCCACGAAACATGTTTATTTGGCGTTCAAACTTACTTGGTTCATCAGGTAAAGGTCATGAATACATGCTTAAGTACCTTTTAGGTGCTGAAAGACAAAGTGTATTAAATGAAGATAATGGTTCTGCTGGTGGCATCAAACCAAAAGAAGCTGAATGGGTTGAAAAAGGTGCTACTGGTAAATTAGACCTAGTAACGACTTTAGATTTCCGTATGTCTTCTACGTGTATGTATTCAGACATTATCTTACCTACTGCTTGTTGGTACGAAAAAGATGATTTAAACACCTCTGATATGCACCCGTTTATTCACCCATTATCAACAGCGGTTGATCCTGCGTGGGAAGCAAAATCAGATTGGGAAATATACAAAGGTATCGCGAAGAAATTCTCTGAGGTTTGTGTTGGCCACTTAGGTGAAGAAACAGATTTCGTTACTATTCCTATGCTACATGATACTGAAGGTGAGCTTGCCCAACCATTTGATGTTAAAGATTGGAAAAAAGGCGAATGTGATTTAATTCCAGGTACTACAGCACCTAACATGGTTGTTGTTGAGCGTGACTACCCAAATACTTATAAGAAGTTCACTTCTTTAGGTCCATTACTTGATAAATTAGGTAATGGTGGTAAAGGTATTAACTGGAATACTGATGATGAAATCATGTTATTGGGCCAGTTAAACCACCTCAATACTGACGAAGGTATTAGTGAAGGTCGTCCAATTATTGAATCTGCCATTGACGCTTGTGAAACAGTACTTACTTTTGCACCAGAAACTAACGGTAACGTTGCTGTTAAAGCTTGGGCAGCATTAAGTGAGTTTACTGGTATTGACCATACGCATTTAGCTAAACCAAAACAAGAAGAGAAAATTCGCTTCCGTGACATTCAAGCACAGCCGCGTAAGATTATTTCTTCTCCAACGTGGTCTGGTTTAGAAGATGAGCACGTAAGTTATACTGCTGGTTACACTAACGTTCATGAGCTTGTGCCATGGAGAACATTAACTGGTCGTCAACAGTTCTATCAAGATCACAAGTGGATGCAAGCCTTTGGTGAGCAATTAATGTCTTACCGTCCGCCAGTAGATACTAAAACAACACAAGCAATTAAGAACTCTAAACCAAACGGTAATAAAGAGATCACGTTGAATTGGATCACTCCACATCAAAAATGGGGTATTCACAGTACTTATTCTGATAACTTGTTAATGTTGACACTATCTCGTGGTGGTCCAATTATTTGGATGAGTGAAGTAGATGCTGCAGAAGCTGGTCTTGTAGATAATGACTGGGTTGAAGTATTTAACGCTAACGGCGCTATTGCTTGTCGTGTTGTTGTTTCACAACGAGTAATGAAAGGCATGACCATGATGTATCACGCTCAAGAGCGTATCGTTAACGTGCCTGGTTCAGAAATGACAGGTACGCGTGGTGGTCACCATAACTCAGTAACACGTGTCATTATGAAACCAACACACATGATTGGTGGTTATGCACAGCAAGCTTGGGGCTTCAACTATTACGGTACCGTAGGTTGTAACCGTGATGAAATGGTTGTTGTACGTAAGATGGACAAGATTGATTGGTTAGATGATGACGGCTATGACGCGTCAAATACTGAACAATTACCTCGTGTTCTTCCAACTAACCCTGATGAAGCTTAAGGAGTAACCTATGAAAATTCGTTCTCAAATAGGTATGGTACTTAACCTTGATAAGTGTATCGGTTGTCATACTTGTTCAATTACATGTAAAAACGTATGGACGTCACGTGAAGGCGTTGAATACGCTTGGTTCAACAATGTTGAAACTAAGCCTGGTATTGGTTACCCGAAAGATTGGGAAGATCAAGATAAATGGAATGGTGGCTGGATTCGTAAATCTGACGGTAATATTGAGCCAAAAATTGGTGGTAAATACCGTTTATTAGCGAGCATTTTTGCTAACCCAAATATGCCAGAAATCGACGACTACTATGAACCGTTCGATTATGACTATCAGCATTTACATACTGCCCCAGAAGTAAAACATCAGCCAACGGCTCGTCCGCGCTCTGTGATTTCTGGTAAGCGTATGGAAAAAATCGAATGGGGTCCAAACTGGGAAGAAATTCTTGGTACTGAGTTTGAAAAACGCTCTAAAGACAAAAACTTCGATAATATGCAAAAACAAATGTACGGTGAATTCGAAAATACATTTATGATGTATTTACCACGTTTATGTGAGCATTGTTTGAATCCAGCTTGTGTGGCTTCATGTCCGTCTGGCGCAATTTATAAGCGTGAAGAAGATGGTATTGTTCTCATCGACCAAGAAAAATGTCGTGGTTGGAGAATGTGTATTTCTGGTTGTCCTTACAAGAAAATTTACTACAACTGGAAATCAGGTAAATCAGAAAAATGTATTTTCTGTTATCCACGCATCGAAGCAGGTCAACCAACCGTATGTTCAGAAACATGTGTAGGTCGTATCCGTTACTTGGGTGTTATTCTTTATGATGCTGATAAAATCAAAGAAGTGGCGTCTACGCCATCTGAAACTGACCTTTATGAAAAGCAGCTTGAAGTATTCTTAGATCCAAACGATCCCGCAATTATTGCACAAGCACGCAAAGATGGTATTGCTGATTCGGTAATCGAATCTGCTCAGAAATCACCTGTGTATAAATTAGCGATTGATTGGAAACTAGCGTTACCTTTACACCCTGAATATCGCACCTTACCTATGGTTTGGTATGTACCTTCTCTTAGCCCTATTAATAGTGCTGTTGAGTCAGGTAACTTAGCAACTATCGGTAAAGCAGGTGTTATTCCTGATATTCGTAGCTTGCGTATTCCTTTGAAATACCTAGCTAACTTATTAACCGCTGGTGATGAAGAACCAATAGCACGTGCTTTAGAACGTTTGCTTGCCATGCGCGCCTACAAACGTGCTGAGAACGTAGAAGGTATTGAAGATTTACAAGTGCTCGAAGATGCTGGTTTATCTAAAAAACAAGCGGATGAAATGTACCGTTATTTAGCGATAGCTAACTACGAAGATCGTTTTGTTATTCCTAGCGGACACCGTGAAATGAATGTGCCGGAAGCTTATGGTGAAAAATCAGGCTGTGGTTTCACTTTTGGTAACGGCTGTAGCGATGGTCAAAATGGCGTAAACATGTTTGGTGGCAAAAAAGTGGCTAAACGTGACGTTATTAAAACCGTTAATGTAGGTTAAGAGGTAAATTATGTTAATTCTTAAAGTGATTTCAAGATTGTTAGACTATCCAACCGCAGAAATGTTTGCTGCCAAAGATGAACTCATTGCAATTGTTGAAAAAACCGAGGAATTGACTGCTCAAAATCGTAGTAAGTTGGTGATGTTTATTCAGCAACTTACCGATAGAGACATTTTTGATGCACAAGAAAGCTACGATCTATTATTTGATCGTGGCCGTGCATTATCCCTATTATTGTTTGAACACGTACACGGTGAGTCTCGTGATCGTGGTCAAGCCATGGTAGATTTAATGAATGTTTATAAAACCAACGGTTTTGAAGTCGATTCATCACAATTACCTGATTACATTCCGCTTTATTTAGAGTTTTTAAGCGAGCAATCCCCTGAGTTTATTGAAGAATGGCTTGGCGATATTTGCCACTTATTAACTATGTTATCAGAGCGGTTAATAGACAGAGAGTGTTATTACTCGATTCTTTTTGATTCACTTGTTGAAATTTCTGGCCAAGAGATTGATGCTCAGCAAAGAGCTGAAATTTCAGAAGCTGTAAAACAAGAAGAGCGAGACGATACTGTCGAAGCTATTGATAAAGAATGGGAAGATAAAGAAATACGTTTTGATGATCCTATGGTAGGCGACTGCTCATCGGCATCAGGAATGCAAAGTTCTAAAAATTCACTCGATCCAAATACTGTTCATCAAGTGCCGATCAAATGGCACGATGCTGATGCAGCAGAAGTATCAGGACTGTAAGGAAGAATACTTATGTCAAATTTAAACTTTTTACTTTTTGGGATTTATCCCTACATAGCTATTGCCGTGCTTTTCATCGGTTCTTGGATCAGATATGACCGCGAACCCTATTCTTGGAAAGCTGACTCTAGCCAACTATTAGATCAAAAAGGCTTCCGTCTAGCCAGTAACTTATTCCACGTGGGTATTATTTTTGTACTGTGTGGTCACTTTGTTGGTTTATTAACACCTCACGCTATTTACCATGCCTTTATATCAACTGCCAATAAGCAACTACTTGCTATGGTAAGTGGTGGTTTTTTTGGTGTGTTATGTTTAATTGGCCTAGTAATGTTGCTTAAACGTCGATTAACTAATCCACGCGTTCGTGCAGTTTCTAAAACATCTGATATTTTTATTTTAGTATTATTGCTTGTGCAACTATTACTTGGCTTAATGACTATTTTTGCTTCCATGAGCCATTTAGACGGTTCAGTAATGGTATTGTTAGGTAACTGGGCACAAAGCATTGTTACTTTACAAGGTGTTGCAGCAGCAGAAGCAATGACAACCGTTGGTATTATTTATAAAATGCACATCTTTGTTGGTTTAACTATGTTATTAGTATTCCCTTTTACACGATTAGTGCATGTAATCAGCGTACCAGTAAAATACTTTGCGCGTAATTATCAATTAGTTCGCCAAAGATAGTTTCGGCTTATCCGTTAATTATTTTAGTATGATGTATAAAGGCGATTTTCATTTAACGATTATCGCCTTATATTAAAAAGTATAAATAAGCGTAAATATGGCTCAACGTTTTACTGGCATGCTTTACTTTAAAGCTAAAATTTAACCATTACAGAAAACATTGTCGGAATAAATTAATTACGCAATAGAGCATTTATCCATATTTATTTAACAAATATATTTTTACAGTCACTAGCCTGAAAACTAATATATTTTAAGAGAAAGAGTAATATTATGAGCAGTTCATGCGGAACAAGTGATCCAACCACGCCATCAAAAGAGCAATTACCCGTTATCAAAGTGAACGGTGTTGCAATTCCTGAAAAAGATTTAGCTAACGAATTACAATACCATCCAAATGATAATTTTAATGTAGTAGTACAACAAGCTGGTCAAGCCTTAGTTATTCGTCAGCTATTAATTAATGAGGCAATAAAGCAAGGTTTTCTTTCTGCTTCAAATGAGACAGCAAATGAAGAAGAGGCAATACAAAAGCTTATTGAAAATAACATCACTTACGATGCTCCTACTGAAGCTATCTGCCAACGTTATTTTGATAACAATAAAGAAAAATTCATGACCATGCCATTAATGGAAGTAGACCACATTTTACTTGCTGCTGCCAAAGATGATATTGAAGGTCGTGATGCCGCTAAACATAATGCCGATGTGATCATTTCGCAATTATTACAAGAAGCTAAAAATAATGAGCCTTCAAGCTTTGCCGCCCTTGCTAAAGAGTACTCAGCTTGTCCGTCAAAAGAAAATGGTGGTAACCTTGGTCAACTAAGCAAAGGTCAAACTGTTCCCGAATTTGAACGCCAACTAATGTTATTATCAGAAGGTATTAGTGATAAAGCTATCGAATCTCGTTATGGGTTTCATGTTGTTAATATAAACCGAAAAATTGAAGGGAAGCAATTAGACTACAACATGGTTCGCGATAAAGTACTCGGTTACTTAACAAACAGTGCCTCGCATCTTGCTATACAAGCATATATTCAAAGTTTAGTTGAATTAGCTGATATAGACGGCGTGCCAATTAGATTCAGTGATGAGAATATTCATATCTAATTAAGACTTATAACTTATTGCAATATAAACCTTTTTCCATTACCCAATGGTTCTGAACGTCAGGTTAATTCTAGCGTCATAAACCTTTTTTGAGGGCGGTAATCGGTGTAACCAATGTTTTTGTGTTACACCTTTCATCACTAATAAACTGCCTGGCTTTAGTAATAAAGAAACAACTTCTTTACTTTGTTTATGCTTAAACGCAAATTTTCGTACTGCCCCCAAACTTAAAGAGGCAATAGCACCATTTTCTTTTAAATCTTTCTCTGCATCACTATGCCATGCCATGCCTTCTTCACCATTATGATATAAATTAAGCAAACAGGAGTTATAAGTTTCGCCAGTTTGTCGCTCAACTAAGTCTTTTAGATAAAGTAAATTTTTCGTCCAAGGCAGAGAATATTTTGTAATTTTAGAGTAGGTATAACTTAAAGGTGTACCTTGTTTTGAATCAGCATACCAAGCTATTTTACGCTTAGTGTTAATTAAATTACCACAAATTATCGCTTGGTCACAGTGCCAATCAATTTCTTGTAATAAAGCATTGAAATAAAAGTGAGCTTCTTCAATTGATATTACTTCACCATGAAAATAAACGGTGCCATCTTGAGGTAAAATATTAATTGGCTCTACTAATATCGACTCAAATAAGTCCATATTTTTCTCTTTACTTGAATGCACTGTAATAATAAAAGGGCTATCCACTTAGCCCAACCACCTACTAGATGTAGTGTTTATCGCCTTTTTATATCCTCATAAGTTATCGGAGCAGTTATGATTGCTTGCTCAAGCAATCGATAGAATAAAAGCCCTCTCGATTTAGATTTTCTACGATTAAA
>NZ_JBHFOM010000062.1:0-23375 GCF_053543955.1 Colwellia sp. E150_009 | reverse complement strand
CCAAAGGGCGAGTACTTAATAAAAAGTAAAAGCTTATATGCGGCGTTATTGATTTTGACAAGGGAATGACCATTCTCTTCAATCAATGCCTTGCCTCTAAGCCTTTTAATTCTCGCTGAGTGGGAAAGAACTTAATCAACTTGGTATGAACACCTTCATAAGTAGAAATGAAACCATTTACATAGTGAAACAATTGTTGTTATATTACAGTTGATTTAAATTAAGGTCTTAATTTTTATACTTTATTGAGCCAAGGAAATATGTTGCAGCCTTCTTCATCTAAACAACTATTGCTACTTAATACTAATGCTGAAAGGCTCTTAAAGTTAGAAAACTTATTAGTTTCAGCTACTAATTACACTATTATAGTTGCGAGAAATACACGCAGCGCAATAGCTATTTTAAAAAGAGATAATATTGATTTTGTTGTAAGCAACATAAACCTTGATAATTTTGATGGCTGGCGTTTAGCACGCATGGTACGTTCTGGCGTTTTAAAATGTTCTGCAGATACGCCTTTTGTTGTTGTAGCGAATACATGGTGTGAACACCTTGCTAGTGCTACCGCTCGTGAATTTGGTATAAATAGTCTCATTGCTTTTTCTGAGTGTGAAAAACTGCCTGATATTATTAATAATGAAGATTTAATGCCACTTGAAGATATGGATAAGTCTTCGTTATTAGTCATAGAAGATAATTTAGATACTTGTCATCTTGTTAACCGAATATTGAATAGTCGTTTTACTATAGATAGTGCTAATGATGGTGAAGCTGGTCTTGCATTGTGGCGTAAAAATAACTACGCCTTAGTATTACTCGATGTCATGTTGCCTGGTATGTCGGGCAATGAAGTACTCGATTACATCATGAAAGAAAATCCAGCGCAGTCTGTGGTGATAATGACTGCGAACCATACAATGGAATTGGCCGAAGATCTTATGCTTAAAGGTGCTGCTGATTTTGTGACTAAACCTTTTAGAGCTGAGCAATTAAGAAGAGTATGTGAAACAGCAGCAAGGCGTGAAGATTTTATTATTAGTAACTTACAATTTGCTGACAAAGTTCAATCGTTAAATCAAAGTCGTGCTGAATACAAGAATATATCAGAACAACATCAGCAATTATTAGATCAACTTGGCACCATCATTATCGAACTAGATGAAAATGGTGATATTAGCTTTTTAAATAAAGCATGGGAAAAATTTACTGGTTACACAATAGATGAGTCTATTCAACGACCATTAATTGATTTTGTCGACCAAACAGAGACTATAGACTCTTCTACTTCTAATGAAATATTAACCTTATTATCGGGTAAGGTTGATACTCAACATTTTGAGTTTCGTTTAAAAAATCAATTTAATGAAGAATTATGGGTATTGGCTCGTTTTGATATAACCTGTAAAAAAGCCCACAAAAGTCGTATTATTTCTGGCACGGTTGAAAATATTACCTCGCGTAAGAAAGCTCAACAAGAGTTAGAATATATTGCCATGCATGATGGCTTAACAGGCTTGTATAATAGGTTGTACTTTGAAACTGAGCTAAAGCAGTTTACCGCAACCGCTTCTCGAGGTCATGGTCCTCATGCTTTACTTTATTTGGATCTTGATCGTTTTAAAGTGATTAATGATACTTTAGGACACCATCATGGTGACATGGTATTAAGAAATGTTTCTTCATTAGTCAGCTCACGGTTAAGGAAAAGTGATTTTCTTGCTCGTATTGGTGGCGATGAATTTGCTTTATTACTCCCTAATACTAATCAAAGAACGGCACTAACCTTAGCAACTAATATTTGTAAACTACTTGATGATTATCAATGTAGGGTTGAAGGAAAGGTTATTAAAATTAATTGCTCTATTGGTATTGCAGAAATAAACAGTAATACACTCCCTGTTGCTGAGTACATGAAACAAGCAGATATTGCTTTATATGCGGCGAAAAAATTAGGCCGAAATATAGCCCATGTATACAATGATAATGATAATTTAAGTAAAGATTTACTTGCTAGTCTTAGGTGGGCTAGAAAGTTACGCCAAGCAGTGGCTAATGATAATTTAGTACTTTTTTTTCAACCGATTATTGATATTGCCACTAAACAAGTCGTTTATTATGAAGCTTTAGTTCGCTTGGAGTTTAATGGTCAAATAGTACCACCAGGTGAGTTTATCCCAGCTTTAGAGCGTGAAGGTGATATGAGCTTACTTGACAGACAAGTAGTGAGTAAAGCCATTTATTATTTAGCCAAACATCCAGCATTAACCAAAATAGCCATTAATCTGTCTGCGCAAGGCTTTAGTGATGAAGGTTTATTACCACTTATTCAAGAAAAATTGCATCAGTACAGTGTTGATCCTCACCGTATTATTTTTGAACTAACAGAAAGTGCCAGTTTAAGTAATATTATGGCAACACAAAGTATGGTTGAAAAGCTGAGTGCTTTAGGTTGTGAGTTTTCAATTGATGATTTCGGTACGGGTTTTAGTACTTTTAATTACTTAAAACAATTACCGGCGCAATCAGTAAAAATTGATGGCTCATTTATTATTGATTTAGTAACTAACCCTGTGGATTTGGCTCTAGTTAAAGCGATATATGAGGTGGCTACTGCATTAGGTAAGAAAACAGTGGCTGAATTTGTAGAAAACGAAGAAACGCTACAACTGTTAGCTACTATAGGGGTGGCCTATGCGCAAGGCTATCATTTAGGTAAACCCAAACCCGTGGATGAACTATTCAATTAGGATGAATTAGTACAAAACATAATACTCATAATAATAACCCGAGGTATTAAATGAAAATCTCAATACTGGCAAAAGAAAATCTACAGAAGGAGGTTGAATTAAAAGAGGATTGGGATAATGCTGATTTAATTATTGAGTATTTAAGGCTACTTGAAGTTGAGTTTGTATTTGGGGTGCCGGGCGGTGCTATTGAACCATTATTTAATGCTCTAGCAAGAAGAGAAAAAGAGGGAGGCCCTAAAATAATTGTTGCTCGCCATGAAGCTGGTGCTGCTTTTATGGCGGAAGGTTATGCAAGAGAAACAGGTAAACTTGGCGTATGTTGTGCAACCACAGGACCTGGTTCTACTAACCTTTTAACGGGGGTAGCTTCTGCATATGCCGATAATATAGCTATTTTAGTCATTACCGCACAAACCCCTCTACCTAAGTTCGGTCGAAATGCTTTACAAGACTCCTCTTGTACTGCGGTAGATACCGTATCTATCTTCAAATATTGTACACGCTATAGCACCCTTATTTCGCATACTGAGCAAATTAATACCAAACTAATAGCGGCTATTATGGCTGCGAACAGAACACCAAATGGTCCTGTGCATATTAGTATTCCTTCAGATATATTGCGTCAAAAGCCTACTAAAGGCTCTGAAATCAAAGTCGCTCGATTAGTTCAAGAGTTTACGTTAACCGACAATAATGCAGTAGATAAATTAACGTTAATGCTTTGTAACTCATGGCGGGTAGCCTTGTTTTTAGGGAAAGGGTGTGGACCAGCAATTGATGAAATTATGCGATTTTCCGATTTAACACATGCACCTATTGTCGCAGGGCCTGCGGGTAAACGCTGGGTTGATGGATATCATAGGCGATTTAGAGGCGTATATGGTTTTGCGGGTCACCAAAGTGCACATGACACAATGGAAGATCAAGGCATTGATTTATTGATCGCAGTAGGTACTCCCATTACAGAAATAGGGACTGGAGGCTGGCATTCCCATTTATTGAATGACCGCTTAGTTCATATTGACTCTACCGTAGAACATTTTTCTCGTACTCCCATGGCTAAACATCATGTATGCGGTGACTTAAAACTGATATTTATGCAACTCAATGAAAATATTAGGCAGGGAATGAAGTGGGGTCGTTCATGGGGAGCCGTTGATCCTATACAGCAAAAGTTTCAGAAAGAAAAGTCTGAAAAAGCTTCTCATGGCTATCAAATTACATTAAATGACCCTGAGTCATGTTATTCAGATGCTATTCCTTTAAAACCTCAACGAGTTGTCTCTGAGTTTGCTCGACACATTCCATTGAGTTTCCGCTTACATTTAGATGCGGGTAATACTTGGGCTTGGTTCACGCACTATTATCATCGTAGATCGTCAAGTGGTTATTATCATATTGCCATGGGATTTGGATCTATGGGTTGGGCTATAGGGGCATCAATAGGGACTTGTTTCGGTAGTAAACAACCCTCAATTTGTATTACAGGTGATGGTAGTTATTTAATGTCAGGTCAAGAAATTACCGTCGCTTTGCAACACCAATTACCTGTTATATATGTGGTTTTGAATGACAGTGAACTGGGCATGGTTAAGCATGGTCAAAAACTAGGGGGCGCTGAAGAAATAGGATTTGAATTACCTAAAATAGATTATGCCATGATGGCGGAAGCTATGGGTATTGAAGGAATAACAATAAGTACGCCCATTGAATTGATGCAAATTGATTGGCAACGCTTAGGAAATAAAAATGGCCCTACGTTGCTCAATGTCATTATTGACCCAAATGAAGTTCCACCGATGGGGCAAAGGGTAAAAGGTTTAGCTGATAAAAATGAATCAGCAACGCCTGGTGGATAATTGCAATTATTCTCGTTTAGGTAATGCTCTTGGTTTAACGCCTGTATAGTCAATGTCATCACAGGCTAGCGGCAGAAAACCGCCAGCAATGTCGTCGTTTGCTTCTGCATAGCAGGCATGAACACCAGAATGCACCCAAGTACTGTAAATTCGGTACATTTCTGTTGGAGTAAAGCCTTGATCAGTCAGAAAAGCAGTGACATAACCCACATAGTTCATATTTTCTTGGTAATGCTCTGCAAGTGTTGTATGAATTTTAAAAGCTAATTTTAAATGTTCTCCTTCTTCAAACCCCAAGTTTTTGGTTACTTTTTCCATTGCTTCCACTCGCTCGTCACCTGTTGCTATGGGGCGGGCATAACCTACAATAACGGGTTTGGCACCTGGTTTTGTGTGTTTGGATGCGAGTTCTTTTTTAATAATTTCTAAAGGTGTCATGCCTTCTTTATACCACTTTAGCGCCTGTTGAATAAATTCGGCGCCACCAGTAATAGAACCTGGACCATACATTCTAGAGTCAGCTGAAAGAATTCCCGCAGCAATACCCGCAACAGGAGACCCTTTAACTGAACCAATCAAAGAACCATTTTGATTACACCAAATTCGCGAATCAGGCCAACTTAAACAAATGAAACTGGCCTCAAACCAATCAGAAAGCACTTTACTTGGCATTTTTCGTGTAACATTTAATATAAGCGTTTGAAAAAAGGATTTTTTACCAACAAGATCATCCATCATAGAATAGCCACAATTGTAAATTGCTTCACCTATTCGCCAACCACCACGATTTGTTATTATTTTCCCTCGCTTTGACAGCCATAATTCATTGGTCATTTTTGATTTCATAATCTTCGTCTTTTAAAAAAGGTATTTCGGTAATAGGCTTATTAGAAAATTGAATTCCATGAGCAAATGCACCAGGGCAGGCTAACATTTGAAAAATTCCAGCACCAAGTCTTGGTTCAATATTCAAGTCTAATAATGCGGCAGCGACTATTCCTGCTAAGCGCCAACCACATTGTTTTTCTGTTGGAAGGTGACTGACTAATGTATTTGCCCAAGCAAGGTAGCCCTCGGCAGGTGAGGCAAGCAATAGTTTATTTTTAACATCAATAAGAAAAGGAGATTGTCCTCTAAAGTCAGTACCAAAACCTGGTGCAATTATCCAATCTTCGTGGTTAGTATCAGGGTTGGCGTTGATGTATTTATTAGCAACTGTCTTTGGCATATCATTAAAATGCTGTTTTAAAAAACGCATGGCATTTTCTACTTCTTTTGAACCACCGTAATCTCCCCCCATTCCCATTATGGCAATAGGTACTATATGATTTACATCTGTTCGTCCAATAGCTGCATTGGCTGCGGTTCTTGATGATGCATGCCGAGGACCTAGATTTATTAAGAAAACAGATAATTGCCTAAACAAGTTTTTTTGTGTCTGAGTTGGCAATTCGCGATTATACAGTAAGAAAAAAACATCGCTATAGTCGCAGTTATCCATTAAATCTATGACATTATATCCATGTGTTCGTGTTTCTTTTACTAAAAATTCATTGTCTTGTGAGGGCATCTCTAAAGTGATTTCGCTTTTTATTTTTGACGTAAAACAATCATTCCTACTTTCAATTTTTACTTTTCTATCACTCATTATGTTTTATAACCCTTTAGATATTTGTATATAGAGACTTCTGCCTTGAATAGGATAATCACCCATAGGACCTAACGCTTCTGGAACTAATGGGTGTGAAGGTTCAAAAGCTGATTTATCAAAGATATTTTTACCTAAAATAGACAGTTTCCACAGACCACCATTATCAAGGGTCCAATGCAAAGCCATATCAACTGTCGAATAGTTTTCTAACTCTTTTCTAAAATCACCTGCTTCACGGGTTCTTTTGCCAATCCAATTAACCTTGGTATTAAAAGCTATCGATTGCGATAGTTCTGAGTTATATATTGCGCTAAATAACTCTTTAGGTGCTAACGCAGTTGTTATGTTTGTTGCTTCATCTTCAGAGTGCTGCCATGAATAATTTAGGGTTAAGCTGTTATTGTTAAACTTCCAACTTAATTCAGTTTCAAAACCATACCCTTTTTGATTTTTTGAATTTTGTGCAACGGTGCTTGTTGTATTTTGCGCTGTAACAAACTCGATTAAATTTCTACTATGATACTTAAATAAATTAGCAGACCAATGAATATTATTTTGCAAATACTGATTAAGACTAAATTCAATTGTATCTATAGTTTCTGGCTCTAAGTTAGGGTTACCAATACCAACAGGGTTATTAATTGCGTAAAGGGTATCAAAAGCTGGCGCTCTAAAGGCTCTGCCGTATAATAATTTTGTTGTAGTATTTTGGTTTACTGCCCAAACCAAAGCCATACGCGGATTTAAAGTAGAACCAAAATCATCATAATAGTCGTATCGAATTCCTGTTGTAAGCTCCCAGTCATTAGCAAATTGCCATTGATCTTGAATGCTTACGTAGGTGTTTTTTCTTTCGGCATCTTTAACAAAAATATAAGGGGTATTAGATACATCGGTTAATTTACCGTCGATAACCATAATTTGCCCTATGGCAAATAATTCCGCTATTTTTTGGGTGTCAATAACCCCAGGACCAAAGTTTTTTTCTTCTTTAGCGGTTAGTTTTCTTTGTGAAATACCTGTTTCAATTCGTAGCTGGTGTTCATTTATATCAGTAGAAAGAAATGTTAGGTTGAAAGAGTGAAGTTTTTCAGTAGGTTGTGGATTTCCTAAATAACCATCTACAAATAGCCCCATACCAATAGGCGATGTTAAATTTAAATTGCCATCTGCTCCAATGGGTACGAGTGAATTGGCAGGCAATACAGAAAACTGAGCCTTGTCTTTCATTTTATAAAAACTGTAATGAGCTTTTGCTTCCCAAGAAGATATAGTCCAATCATAGTTTACGTCAAATTGGTATATGGTTGTATTTTGAGTACCTGTGGGGTCTAATGCTTGTCCTGAACCTGAGCCTAGGCCAGCATTGTTGTTATCCCAATACCAAAAGTTTGTTTGAAGGTTTTTCAACGCGGCTGTTAACCTTATATCAAGGATATCGTAGTTAGTATTGAGTTTACCTGGGGCTTTCGAAGTAGACGTTTCTGTAATGTCATCAAATATTGATTGTAAGTCGCGAGTTAAAATACGACCATCATCACCATCACTTTTCAATGTTTCTACAGCAAAACCAAACTCTGTATCACCTAATGAAAAGGCATTTTGATACCATAAGTTTGAGGATTGATAGCTGCCATAACGCCCGCCGAAATTTGCCTCTTTTATTTTAGTAAGCTCTTTTGTAATAACATTAACGACACCAGCGTATGCGTCAGCGCCATAAATAGCAGAGCCTGGCCCTCGAATTACTTCAATTCTAGAGATAGAATGAACAGGCATTTTAAAGGCTTGAGGGCGCGCACCTGTATACTCTTCTCTTACAGGTAAGCCATTAATAAGAAAAAGAATTTGAGGGTTTTGATCTGTGTGTATTCCCCGAATAGAAAATGAGGTGTTCAACCGATTAAAGGGGGAAGGGTAAACGTGAAGGCCCGGAACCGTTTCTAATGCTTCAGATACAGTTTCAGCCCCCATGCTTTCAATTTGTTCAGCGGTAATTACCGTCGCTACTGAAGGTGCCTTGCGGATTAATACTTTGTTTCCTGTGGCAATACTAACAAAGTCTTCATCGCCATAAAAGTCTTCTAACGACTGCTGAATTTCATCACCGTAGTTATCATATTCTTCTTCAAAATTCATAACATGGTTATGTGCTCGTAATTCCTTTGCAAGCAATATTGGGCTCTGTATTATAAAACACCCTAATAAAGAGAGTGCTAAAAAATGTTGAGTATATTGCATTAATGACCTCTAGCTAAACAATTAAATATTATGATGTAATGGCTGTTTCACTGTAAACACTGAGCCTACGCCTAGCTCACTTTCTACTGTGATAGTGCCGCCCATTAATTGGCAAAAATTTTGCGTTATTGCCATACCTAACCCCGTGCCTTCAAAATTACGTGTTTGACTACCGTCTATTTGCGTAAATTGTTCAAATATATAACTAAGCTTTTCTTTAGCAATACCGACGCCCGTGTCTGATACTGAATAATAAAGGAAGTTTTTGTCGCTATAAATGTTAAACGTTATAGTACCGTTTTGGGTAAATTTGCAGGCATTACTGAGTAAATTAAGAAATATTTGTAATACTTTTTGGCGATCAATATACAAAATAGAGGCTAATGAACCCATGTTAACTTTAAGCTCATTGTTGTTAGAATTTGCCATAGGTAATACGGTGTCTAAGGCCTCATGAATTAAGTTTTTAATATTAACGGCTTTTAAATACAGATCCATTCGACCTGCTTCAATTTTAGATAAATCTAAAATCTTATTTATAAGGTCAAGTAAATTGTGGGCGTTACGAATGCTTTTATTTAAGTCTTCAACTTGAGCATCCATACCCTCAAGCTCTAAATCTTCACGCACAAGATCACTATAACCAATAATTGCTTGTAATGGGGTGCGTAACTCGTGGCTGATATTAGCCAAAAACTCTGATTTATGTCGGCTTGCGGTTAAGGCACTGTCTCTGGCAACAACGAGTTCTTGTGTTCTTATTTCCACTTCAGACTCTAAAGTGTTACGGCTATTTTCTAGTGCAATATTTTGTTGCTCAAGTGTTGCCATCATCTGGTTATAGATTTGTGCCATTTGCCTAATCTCTAATGCACCATTAACTACCGCTTTAGGGTATAAACCAGAATCTCTTGCAGACGCCATTGTTTGCGATAATGCTGATAATGGTTTGGTTAAATGATTAATAACATATTGAATCAAAAGAGCTAAAACAAAGGCACCTAGCGCCCCTATAGATATATTGTTAATAAAAATTGAGCGCTGTATTTGGCGTAACTCATCTTTATTATACTGTACCAGTACATAACCTAATTTTTGTTCTTTAATGATCTCGTCCTCAAGGTTAATCATGTCTTCATCATAACTGTCTTCAATATAGGTTACCGCTGCGCTATAAGTCCAAATTTTGTCTGTTTCAAAAAGTAATTGTGGCTTATTTGGAAGTAATGCAGCTTTAAATAAAGGCTTTTGTACATTCATTTTGGCTGATTGAATGAGCACATCGCCATTGGTTTTGTATACTGCAACACCAACTACGGCAGTAAACCCTAGTGCTCTTTTTATTGCTTCTTGCCCATTTTCTTTACTGCCAGTGAGTAATGCTAGTACTGTTTGTTCTGCAAAGTTGTGTGTGATTTGTAGGCTTGTATCAATTGTGCTTTCTCTTAATGTTTGGCTGGTTTGCCATGCTGTTAATAATGAAGTGATAATGGTAATCATAACAATACTAACGACAAGCAGTGTTAACAGCTGTCGCTTAAAGCTGGCATGGTAGATACTTGTTTCTTGATTATTTATCATAAACATCACAGTGGAAAGGTTAATTGAAATTGTTGTTGTTGTTCAGAGCTATATTTAAGCCCTAAATGTGCTGCTGTACGTAAATTAACCGCTAAACGTGTTGATTTTAATGCTGCAAAGTCTTTTTGATCTGGTTTGTTTTCAAGTTTTTGTACCATAGCGAAAAGTTGTTTACCTAAGTCAAAGTTATTAGGGTACGTTGAAAATAAAACACCGCGTTTGGCGTGTGACGGTTTACTTGAAAAAACAACAACTTCTTTAGCCCAAGCTTCTTCTAAAATAAGGGGAAGCGTGATTTTGTCATGCGAAGATATTTTATCTAACGGCAGCCATATCGCATCTTCATTCGATACATCAGAATCAAACAAATTCTGATAAAATTTTATTGCTTCTGCGGTACTACTAACATAGTGACTATAGAGAGTTAACCCTTTTTTTAATGCGGCATTTTTTGCTAACTTAATTAACCAAGCACTTTTATCGCTATAAACAACATGAATTTTTTTGACGTTACTGGCAACCTGTTTGAGATAGCCAAAGAGAAATGCAGGGTCTGTTACTAAACTAACACCTGAAATATCATTGGGGCTGAGGGGAAGGGCACCTGAAACAACTTGAAAAACATTGGTGGCGCTTTTATTCTTAAATTTTGACAACTCTTTGGCTAATTTCCAGCCTAAACGGCCTAGCACAATGACTTTATTGATTTTCTTTTTTGTCAGTGTTTGTACTATTTGTTTGCTGTTAAATTCTTTAGTTAGAATATACTCTACATATTGGATTTTAGGATCAAAATCGTTAGCTGCTTTGGTAGAGCCCGCTATAATTTCTTGATAAATTGATTGGTAAGGCTCTTTCGCTTCAGGATAGAAAATAGCAATTTTGTTGGCATGTTCTACCTCTATGTTTTCAGCAAAAGCTAAACCCCCTAAGAAAAGGCTAACTATTATGAAAATTAGAATAAAAACTTTATTTATCAAACAACAACCTAACACAACAATTTATGGCAGTAATTAAGTATACATTTATTTTTATAGAATACGAAACTTAAAAAGGATTGTTTTATAGAGAGCTGTGTCTTTGTTTTTATTCGTTGGTTTCGTGCTTGTTCAATACCCGAATAAGGTTGGGTTGCGCGACACCTATCTTAGTTGTTAGGCGATTTTTCGCGCCTTAATTGAATACAACAGTGGAACCTGCTGCCCCTTATACAACATTTGATACCCCAAGTTTGGCACCAACTCTAAACCGTCAAAGCAATTGTATGGGCTATAAGGATACTCAGAGAAAGACTCAATCATTAATCCTGCACTGATTAAGGCGCTTATAACCTCACTCATTGAATGTGACCAAGTCACCATCTTTGATGTAGTACCATCGCAGTTTTCTGTATAAGTGCCTTCCTCTTCAATATCAGGTTCATTATTCAGGAAATACGAGTAACCTGACAATAAGTCGTTGAATGTATGAAACTCAACTAGGTGGAACTCTCCGCCAGATTTTAATGAATTGGCGACTGTTTGTGCCCAATCCGATAAATTGGATAACCAGCACAAAACTCCGTATGAGGTAAATACGATATCAAACTGTTGCTTATTTTTACGACCAAATTGAACAACATCACTCTCAATAAAATCTGCTTTCAAAGCCAACGTTCGCTTCAATGAATTTGCTTGCTCGATTGCATCAGCAGATAAGTCTACACCTGTGACTTCTGCCCCCAAACGAGCCCAAGACAAGGTATCTTGACCAAAATGGCACTGTAGATGTAGCAAGGACTTTCCTTGTACATTTCCCACTTGTTTTAGCTCGATTGGGTTTAACGAACACTTACCATTTTTGAATGATGCAACATCGTAGAATTTTGATTCAACATGTACTTTAGTTCTCTTGTCCCACGCTTCTTTATTTATTCTTAAATAATCCATTCTATGTCCGTATATTAACTTTATCGCCTAACGAGCTTGTAGAGTTACTCATTTTTTGTGAATTACCTCATAAAACAGAGGGCGTAATGCATTACCTATATCGAATTAACACGTTACAGCGCGATACAGGAGCTAAAAAATCAGTCATTTTGACTGAATCAGTTATTTTACAGCCTCAACTTTAGCATGCCCACCATTTATAAAAATTGCTTCATTGTTACTGAATTTGGAAATTTTTATTTTTCCTTTGTATTTTGAAAAGATAGTTTCTGCCGTTTCTTTAAATGGGAAGCTGGTATAGTGAGGTAATGGATAAAAATCAATAATACCAAGGGCATCGTAGGAAGTTAGACTTTCAGCGATCTTAGGGTTATCCATTTCAGAAATATATTCAATGTTAGGAGAGAGAACAACTGCCCCCGCTGACTCTCCAATATAAATTTTACCCAAATTAATTTGGTCGACAATAAGTTTATCTGCGCCTGTTCTTTTTAATTCTTGCAGAAGAAAAAAAGTATTTCCCCCTGTCATATAAATATATTCGTTATGCTTAAGTTTATTTGATATTTCTTCATACGACGCGGTAGAAATTTCAAGAACATCCACCACCAAACCAAGATCTTCTAAAGCATCTTTTCCTGCATCTACATAAAATGTAACTTCTTCATGAATACTTGCAGTAGGGATAAAAGTAACGGTTTTCCCCTGAATTTCTTTATTTTCGTATTCTTTAAATAAATTTGAAACTTCTGCAAAAGAGGATGCCAAAAATATATTTTTCATTTTTTTCCTAACTTAGTTAAGGTGCATGAGAAGAAGCCTAACGAGGCTCTAGAATCTCTCTTTTAGAAAAACCCCCTTTAAAATTAAGCCTAAAAACACGCTGTTACGTTAATTCTGATGCAATAATACATTAAAATTACCCTTTAGAGGAACTGTGAACATAAATGTCATAAATATTTTTTTGTGTTTTTATTAAGAAGGATCTTGGTTTTAATTATTGATTTTTATGGCGCCTTTGAGAAGATTCGAACTTCCGACCTAGCGCTTAGGAGGCGCTTGCTCTATCCAGCTGAGCTACAAAGGCATGCTATATATTGTATTGTTTTTTCACAATAAAGTTAAGTTTTTATCTTGGTTCTTTGTTTAGTTACATTTTATTGTGTTAATAACGTACAGCTAAATCATTTATTTGAATGTTGCCTAATAAGCTATTGTCTATTGTGGAGGCCGTCGCGCTTTGTGTTGTTAACTTGGTTACTTTCACTTTGAAAGGGCTAATATTATAGCTTACATAGTGTTTTCCTTGTTGGCTAATGAAGTTGTTACTGTGTAGTAGTGTGAACTCGTCGCCAACTTTTACGCCATGATGCTTACCTAAATTAATTGTTATTTCGTTACCTTGTACTTGTACTATTTTACCTTCACTCGGCTCGCACATTACATTGTCATCAATATCGTTTGCTATTTTTTCAAGCAATGAATTAATCATATTACCGTATGCACTTTGCCAAAAAGTGGTGGTATTAACATCAACATTTTTTCTTCTGTTAAAGTCCCAAACGGCGGCGTTTTGATAGCTCCTTTGCCAAACTTGTTCACCATTAAAGCCATTGTATAAGTACAGGGTAAAATCAAAGTTTCTAGGGTAGGTGCTTTGTTGCCATACTTTCCAGGTGTTAGTGCTTTGTTCTTGAAATGACACATCATTTATTTCACTAAAAAGCACATATTGGCTTTCGCTGGTATCGGCTAATGACATAACTAATTGCTTTATTTTTTCTTCATTAAAGCTGGTGTTTAGGCGTGAAAATTCAGTTGTACTTTTGAGAAGTAACTTACCGCTACTGTAACTACTGCTGTTGGTAATTTTTTTGTTTAGGTGGCGAATAATAGCTGAGTCTATTTGATAAATTTTACCAATATTGGCTTGTTGTCTTTGCATTAAATGGCTTTTGGTAAGTAAAATAGACTTTTTGTAATCTAAAGCAAAGCATTGTTTTTCTTTAGGAAATATATCGGCGCGTATGGTTACAGTGATAAGGTTATCATGATGTAGTTCGTCTATAAGCTCTATTGAATTAACATTGCCACTGGCACGAATGTTAATTTGATCTTGAGTGAGTAAGCCATTAACAACTTGCTGAATGCTAGAAACATTTGCCCCTGCAACAAGTAGTGCTTTTTTTAAGGCGTTTTCCATTGCTTTGGCTCGTGCTATTTCAACCGAGCTTTCAGCTGTTGAAGCGTGGCCTTGGGCTTCATACCATTGAGCATTACAAGTAATGGTTGCTAACAGTAAGCTAGTAGCTAAAATAGTTTTTTTGATAATAGTGTACATATACTCTCTCATGAAAACGAAAAGCCTATTTGGGGCTATTTTTGGCATAGTATAATGTTAGTACAAGTAATCAGTGGTTACTTTGTCTAATTAGTATTTAGTGTATAGAGATGCACAAATTGTGCCTATTTATTTTGATTTATTTTTAGTTATGAAACTGCTTGGCTTGAAATGTGCATTATTATTTAGCTATAAATAACCGAATAAATAAAGTTGTCAGTATTTATGTTAGTGGATATCTAACATGGGTGTTGAATTTTTAAGGGGAATACCATGAAAAAGTGGCTTATACCATTATTGCTGCTACCAGTACTTATGTCGTGTAGTAATTCAGTGAAGGAAGACAATTTTTATAAATTGAAACAAGAAGATAAAGGAAAAATAGACAGTTATAATCTACCTAAGCATGCAATAAATGATATGGTAAAAGGTTTAGCATATCAAATGTTAAAAAGTAGTGCCTTTGTTAATAAAAAAACGCCTGTGGCTGTTGCTTCTTTTGTTAATTTGAGTGACTTAGAGTCAACTAATTGGTTGGGTAACCAAATTGCTGAAAACTTTGTACATGAATTGCAACATCATGGTTTAGTGGTTATTGATTTTAAGGCTACAGGGCATATTCGTGTTACTAAAGAGGGTGATTATGTATTTAGTCGTGATTGGAAGGAATTGCCTGAGCGTCAGATTATTGACTATATAGTAGCGGGCACCATGATGGAACAAGAAGACGGTATTATTATAAATGCGCGTATGATTGGCATTCAATCGCATGTTGTTGTTGCAACAGCTCAGTCGTTTATTCCTTCATGGGTTTTAGGTGAAGAAAAAAGTAATAGCGATAATGTTAAATTAAAGGATGGAATGATAATTCGAAGTAATAACCTGCTCATTGAAGATCAACGTGCAGTTGAAATTCAAAAATAACTGAAGTTGAAAATAGGTGGAATCATGAGAAATACATTCTGTAAAATTTTAATGTCTGTTTCAAGTATTATGCTGATTAGTGCATGTAGTAGCGTGTATGATAAGCATGTTCAGTGGCAAGCAGTGGCTCCAGAAACATTCCCTATTATTCATGGTGTTGGTTATGCGTCAATAAGTTTACAAAAATCAACACATGAAACTCAGCGGATGTTAATGGCCATTAAGGCGTCAAAAATTGCCGCTTATTTAGAGCTAGCTGAACAAGTATATGGGCAACAAGTGAGTAGTAAAACAACAATGGCAGACATGCTAATCGAAAACCAACAATTGGCTTCTTCAGTGCAAGGGTTGATCAAAGGGGCTAAAGTTGTGAAAAGCTACCCAGTAGGCGATACCTACACAACAGAATTACAGTTAGACTTTAAAGATGTATATGAAATCTATCAAGCAAGTTTAAATCGTAAAGAAATCAGAGATGTACAGTATTTCTAATTTTATCAGAGTTGATATAATTTATCTTGTTGGGATGTATTTATTGACGACAACTTAATGCCTAAACTCGCGTTGTTTAGGCTTTTAAACCTATACTGCTTAACCCGCCACTTTTTTTGCCTTTACTATCATAAGTCATAGATGCTTTGTTATGACCTTCTAGTAAGCTTGTTTTCATGCGCTCAACTGCGAGTTGAGATTGCGTTATTATTTGACCATTGATTTGGTTTTTTTCTTGGCAAGATGTAAGTAAATGTTCAATGTCTAGCAGTTCTTGCTCTAGGTAACCTGCCGCTTTATCTGTGGCAAACGCACGGCTAACACTAATTTGTTTATCTAGCGCTTGAATTGCGAGTAATATTTGGTTCTTTTTCTCGCTAATTTGTAATAAATCTTTAGGTTGGTGTTGCTGTAAAATATGCTTTTCGTCAATAATTAATTGCTCAAGCTCTTGTAGTTGAAGGTATTGTTGAGAAAGTAATTCCTTTGACTGAGGCGAAGCTGACATATAAGTACCTTTAGATAATAGACACACTTAGAGCCCCGTATTCTGGGGTACAAAGCAAACTAAAGCAAATCAAATTCAAAACTAGCGATACTTGCTGCAAGTTTTTGAGGATCAATTTTATATTCCCCAGCAGCGATTGTTTTTTTCAACTCATCAATTCTTTTCTGATCAATGGTTGGTAAATCAGTTGCTTTCTTTTGTAATTCACCAAGTTGTTTGGCTTGTGGTGTTAAAGAAACAGAGTCATGAGCAGCATGTTTAACGTGCGTATTAGTATTTGCCGTTTGACTTGCCTCTTGTTTAACTTGTGCCTGCTGATTTTGGCTAACTTGAGTTTTGTTGTTCAAGTTATTGATATTTATAGTCATAATATTACCCTACGGTAAGGTGCTCTTTAAAAAAATTTACTTTCTAACCTTGTATCGGCAAACAATGCGATAACTTAAATAAAAAATTAAATATTTGCTAATTATTTTAAAATATAAAATTACCCTGACTAATTTGCAGTTGTACCTTAAAATTATAAGTTAATCGTCACCTGATTAACAGCACTGATTTTAGGCCTTATTACTCGCCCAGAGCGAGAGTTTTCTACCTCAATTTGTTCATGTAGATTTCCAGAGCTAAGCGCCACGCCTTTAGTTTTAATCATGAAATTTTCATTTTTGGCTATAATGGTTATTGTGTCACCTTTACAAACTAAACAAATATTTCTTCTGGTTATGGGATGATCTGATCCAATTCTTTTTTCTGCTTTACTTCCTAGTACCAGGTTTATATCTGTCAGTCTTTCACCGCGAATTTTATTTGTTGCAATATATTCAATAGCAATATTTTGTTTGGTTAAAGTAGCCCCTTTTTCTATTGTACTGGTTGCAACAACAACAGCGAACGTTCTTTCTATTTTAGCTGGTAGGTACATTTGCCATGAAGTTGAATCATCACAAGATATTTTAATATTAATATTTCTACGATCAGTATTTTCAGGTATATTTGCTGTCAGAGGAATTTGACAAGGTTTGATAATGATTCTTGGGTCAATATCGGCAATGTTAAAAGAAATTTTGCCCTCAGGTGGCGGTGCTATTTCGCTTTCAAGAAATTTTTTTGCGAATGACTCAATATAAGCGCTATCCCATGTGGTGGCAAAGCTTGCCAATGGGGATAATACAATAAATGTCATTATAGATAATAAAAAAACGTTAGTTATTCGCATATTTCTGCCATTTTCGCTAGGTTAATTCAAATACTCAACTATGCTTAAATTTTAGATAACATAGTTATATATTACATCAGTTCTGTGGTATAAGTTTTATTAATACGCGTTTTGTTAATTACTTATAAAGCGAAAGCTTGCTGAGTATCAATTTTTTGTCACTTATTTTTACTTATAATAAATACAATCAAGAATTATGCCTTTTCTCCAAATTAATTTAAGATAAAGTGTATGATTATTGATTACAAAAGAGGTTTTTATGGCTGGTATACTAGATGCAGTTAATCAACGAACACAGCTTGTTGGTCAAAACAGGCTCGAATTATTACTTTTTAAATTAGTAGGTAGACAACGTTTTGGTATTAATGTTTTTAAAGTACGAGAAGTTTTACAATGTCCTAAGTTAACAATGTTACCAAAGCAAGACCCTTTTATAAAAGGGGTGGCGCATATTCGTGGTCAAACTATTTCTATTATTGATATGAGTAAGGCTATTGGCGGACCTGCGATAACGCAAACAGATGATTCATTTATAATTATTGCTGAGTATAACCGTAGTGTGCAAGGTTTTCTGGTTGCGGGTGTTGAGCGTATTGTTACGTTAAGTTGGAAGGATATGATGCCACCACCAGAAGGTGCGGGAAAGTCTAGCTACTTAACCGCAGTAACTGAAATAGATGATCAGATGGTTTCTATTTTAGATGTTGAAAAAATACTGAATGAAATTAACCCTGTGTCAACTGAGTTAAGTGAAGGCGTTGCAGATGAGAGTGTAGGTGTTGGACTTGGTGAGCGTATTATTATGATAGCGGATGATTCAACCGTGGCTCGTAATCAAGTAAAAAGAGCATTAGAGCCTTTAGGTATTAAAATGGCATTGGCAAAAAATGGTCAGGATGCATTAGACCAACTTTTGGCTATTGCTAACACTTGTGAACATAGCATCACTGAAAAAGTTGCCTTGATGGTGTCAGACATTGAAATGCCTGAAATGGATGGTTATACCTTAACGGCTGAAGTTAAAGGAAATGAATTAATGGCTAAAATGCCTGTTATTTTACATACATCATTAAGTGGTGTGTTTAATAATGCGATGGTTGCAAAAGTTGGCGCTGAAGATTTTATTCCTAAATTTCATCCTGATGAATTAGCAACAGCAGTTAAAAAATGGCTGAATCACCCTTAATAAAGGTGGCTATATAAATGATATTAAGTAGGACACAGTAATAGTGCTAGCAAGAGAACTTGATGACAAAAGTTATCATCAAATCAGTGAATTTTTAGAGCAACAATGTGGTATTGTCTTAGGCGAAAATAAACAGTATCTTGTAAAAAGCCGTTTAGCGCCTTTATTGAGCAAATTTGATCTTAATTCTCTTAATGAGTTAGTCACTCGAACTTTGTCTCCTACCGAACGGCAGTTGCGTGCGGCGGTAGTTGATGCCATGACTACTAACGAAACGTTATGGTTTCGTGATGAATACCCATTTAGTTTATTGAAAAATAGTATTTTACCTAAATTTTTAAATAAAAAAACGCCAGTTAAAATTTGGTCAGCAGCAAGTTCTTCAGGGCAAGAGCCTTATTCTATTGCTATGTCTGTTTTAGAGTTTCAAAAAAGTCAGTCGGGTTCTTTTTCAAAAGGTATAGAAGTTGTTGGTACTGATATTTCAGCAACTATGCTTGAGCACTGTAAACGTGGTCAATATGACTCACTTGCTTTAGCGCGTGGTTTATCAGAAGAAAGAAAGCGACAATTTTTTGAAGAAGGTGAAAATGGCATGCTAAAGGTGAAGGACGAAGTGAAAAAAATGGTTACTTTTCGCTCTCTTAATTTACTTAATAGTTATAGTTTAATTGGCAAGTTCGATATTGTTTTCTGTCGAAATGTGCTTATTTATTTTTCGCCAGAAATAAAATCACGCATTTTGAGTCAAATTCATGGCGCTTTAAATGACGGAGGGTATTTGTTTCTAGGTGCATCAGAATCTTTGTCTGGATTAAATGATAATTTTCATATGATTCGCTGCAACCCTGGTATTGTTTATCAGAAAAAATAGCTAATAATAAACTACTCGTATTTATGCTTCGAGTAGTTTACCGCTACTTCCACTAGGCTATTGCCTTGTATATTGTTTAAAACCTCCTATCTTCTTGATGGTTCACTATTTTTTAATTGAACATCTTGCGTTCATTTGTTTATTTTACGCATATAAAGATCACAATCGTAATATAGCTAGTATGAAAATTTCCTCATTATTTGTTTACTTTTCTGTTTTAAGTATTCTTTCGTTGGCATGGGTTTTGTATGGTATGACGTTAAATATAATTGACGGTGAGTTATTATGGCTATTAGCTTTGACAAAGGTTTTGAACTCCATGCACAAGGCATGCTTTTGCGTGCTAAGCGGGCAGAGGTGATTGCTGGCAATATCGCTAATGCTGACACCCCAGGTTATAAAGCTAAAGGAATGGATTTTCAAAAAGCGATGCAACAAGCAAGTCAACAACAACAAACTGGCATGAGTAGAACACACGCTAAGCATTTTGATGTTCGTACTGAATTAAATAATAACGTCGATTTTCGCACGCCAGATCAACCAGATACCGGAGATGGTAATACGGTAGATGTACAAGTGGAACGAAACTTGTATCTAGAAAACTCATTAGAGTACCAAGCGGGCGTTCAATTTTTGAATGGTAAGATAAAAGCCCTGAAAAATGTTATTTCTGGAGGTAGTGCATAATGAGTCTTTTTAACGTATTTACTATTACTGGTAGTGGTATGAGCGCACAATCTACGCGTTTGAATACCACAGCAAGTAACATTGCTAATGCCGACAGTGTTAGTTCAAGTGTTGATGAGGTATACCGTGCCCGTCATCCCGTTTTTGCCGCTGCTATGCAAAAAGCTGCCGATGGACAAGATTCAAATGTTGGCGTACAAGTGTTGGGAATAGTGGAAAGTGATAAGCCACTTAATATTGAATATGCTCCTGAGCACCCTATGGCAGACAAAGAAGGTTATATATATAAGCCTAATGTTAACGTAATAGAAGAGATGACGAATATGATTTCAGCTTCTCGCTCATATCAAACTAATGTGCAATTAGCCGAGTCAGCAAAGAACATGTTAAATAAAACCCTTCAGCTTGGTCAAAGATAATGATTAGCTTGAATTATAAAGAAGTAAACTGTGCCACAAGCATGGCCATGGCGTTTTTTGTATCTAGGTTACATCAAATGAATGTGCAATTAGCCGAATCAGCCAAAAAACGTGCTGAAAGAGGCTGTTATTTGGCAAATAATTAAAAGGCTGGAAAGATAATGCAATCAGTAATTGGTACTAGCTCACAAAATACTCTCACTCTAGAAGAAAGACAAAAAATAATAAGAGAAGCTTTAGAGAAACAAAACTCTTTAACTCTAGAGGAAAAGCAAGACAAAATAAGAGAGAGTTTAGAGAAGCAACAAATTGAAGAGTCTGATGGAAATCAAGGCATGCTAACTCAAGCCGATTTTTTTTCTTTGTTAACAAAAGAATTAGCCCATCAAGACCCTACTAAGCCTGTAAGTAATAATGAAATGATTTCGCAAATGACTGCATTCTCAACTACGGATGGTGTGCAAAAGTTAAATGATTCTTTTGACTTGTTTGCTAGTTCAATGACCTCAAGTCAGGCATTACAAGCGTCCTCACTAGTTGGGCGAAGTGTGTTAGTAGAGGAGAATATTTTTGGTATGAGTGAAGGAGAGGATGTTAAAGGTAAGCTTATTGCAGATAAAGGCGCCAACAACGTTAATATTTATGTAGAAAACTCTATTGGAGAAGTTATTCAAACCGTACCAGTAGGTGATGTTGATGCCGGTGAGTTTGGTTTTACTTGGAATGGTAAAACAATTGATGGAGAAGATGCTCCTGCAGGGGCTTATCGCTTTAGAGTTGTAGGTTTAGTTGAAGGGCAAGCATCTGAACTTGAAGCCATGACTTACCGAAAAGTTGATAGTGTCACGTTAGCTGGCTCAGGTGGCAATATTGTGCTTAACCTTAATGGTGGCACTGCCATGAATTTATCAGACGTGGTTGAAGTGTCAGAAGGTTAGTCAATTAATAGCTGAAAAATACTTCAGCGAACAACGAAAGAATTTTTAAGAGGATTATATTATGTCATTCAATATAGCACTAAGCGGAGTAAACGCCGCACAAAAAGATTTAGATGTAACATCAAACAATATTGCAAACGTTAATACTGTTGGCTTTAAAGAATCCCGTGCTGAATTTGTTGATGTTTATGCATCATCACTTTTATCTTCGGGTAAAACGAAAGTGGGTGACGGTGTATTAACCTCAGAAGTGGCACAACAATTTTCTCAAGGTAGTATTCAGTTTACTAATAACTCACTTGATTTAGCGATAACGGGGAATGGTTTTTTTGCTACTGTACCTGAGCTAGGTTCATTAGAAACATCGTATACACGTGCAGGCCAGTTTAAGTTAAATGATGATAACTTTGTCGTTAATTCATCAGGTGGACATTTGTTAGGCTTTCCTGTTAACTCTGATGGCTCTTCAGCATCAGTCAGTTTAAGTACTGCGGCACCAATAAGAATACCTACGTCATCAGGTGCGCCAACAAAAACCAATGAAGTTGATATTCGAATGAACTTACCTGCGGGTGAAAGTTATATTTCTGATGCACCTGGAAATTTTGATCCAGAAGATCCATTAACATTTAATAACTCAACGTCAATCACCATTTTTGACTCGTTAGGTCAAAGTCATATTATGACTTATTATTTTGTTAAAGATAATCCTGAAACTGCACCTAATCAGTGGATGATGTTTGCCGCTGTTGACGGCAAAGTAATCGATATTGAAGAGGATCCTGTTGTTCAAGCCGCAGCCGAAGCATTAGTGGTTACTGAAACCGCAAATGCGGCTGCAGCTCAAGCAACTTATGACGCAATAGTTTCGCCTACCGCTGCTGATTTAGTGACGCTAAATGCTGCTAAGACAGCACTAGCAGACGCTATTTCACAAACAACCCCTACAGGGGGGGATGTTTCTGGTGGATTAGCGGCAGATGGGGGTGTAAAAGGTGCTCGACTAACGTATGATTCTTCTGGTGACTTTATTAGCCAAGCACCTTCATTAGCCAATGGTGGTATTAGAACAGTTGCGTTCACAGATCACTTACCTAACGGCGCTGATGCAACACAAACAGTGGCTATTGATTTTAACTTAGATCCGTTAGGGCCTAATCCAAACGAGCCAACGCAATTTGCTTCTAACTTTGAAGTTACCGCATTAAGCCAAGATGGTTTAGCCGTTGGGCGTTTAACAGGGATTGATATTGGCGCTGATGGTTTAGTAAGAGCAACATACAGTAATGGTACTTCAGAGCCATTATCACGGGTTGTATTAGTTAATTTTGCTAACGAGCAGGGGTTAAAGCAAGTTGGTGGTACGAGTTGGAAAGAAAGTATTGATTCAGGTGAAGCACTGGCGGGTGAAGCGGGCTCGGGTACTTTTGGTACTATTAACTCTTCAGCTTTAGAGCAAGCGAATGTTAACCTAACGACTGAATTGATTGATTTAATTTCAGCTCAACGAAATTTCCAAGCAAACTCAAGAGCGTTAGAAGTTGATAATCAACTGAACCAAACAATTTTACAAATTAGATAACGACTTACTACAAATCTATATTTTTTATAAAACTGTTAGTTTTTAGTGAATACATTGCTGAACTAACAGTTTTTTATATTTATACCAATTTGATTAAATTTCTTCCCAACTCAGAGCTTCATTAGCGAGCTTAGAACAAGGAAAATTGATTAAACATAGTTACTCTATATTTCTTCAATTTTGTGATGTTATCAGTTT
>NZ_JBHFOM010000061.1:0-23501 GCF_053543955.1 Colwellia sp. E150_009 | reverse complement strand
AATGTAGCATAGTTGTTCTATGTAAATTCCTTGCAACAATGAGCAAGAAGCATTTAAACGAATCCGTAGGACAGCGTTTATTAGCCATTTCTACTTCGTTATCGCTTATTAGAGTAGAACAGCTACACAACATAAGCTCTGCCTTGTATAAAAGGCTAATAAACTGCTGCAAAAACAATCAGCAAAGATCAACAGACCCTAGTTTTCTATTGAAAATTTATAACTGGAAACTTTTTCATTTTTCAACATAAAGTCAATAAAATACCCCCCTTCTGAAAATCCTGCAACAGGCCTAGATATTTTAAAATATTTAATACCTTTATCTTGCGACAAAATAACAGCCGTTGTGCTTAATTTATCACTAACACTGCCTGCATAAAGTATAGCTTGTAATACGTTAGTTTTATTTCCAAAGTTACTAAACTCAAAACCAACGTATATTGTTCTTTCAGCTTTTAATTTATGCACTGCTTTTGTTGACATGTCTGCAAATTCAGTTCCTTTAATAATAGTTTTAGTTATTTTAGGTTTTTGAGCGTCTGCAAGTTTTTTTATGGCGGCGTTCAGTGCTAATTGTTGATTTAGAGCTTCTGCGCTTGTTGGGAAGTATTGAATGGCAAAATCGATTTCCTCTTGCGCTTTGTTAAAGTTATTAGCGTTAATATGTGTAGAAACATTGCGTAAAAGTTGATTTTCTATTTCTGCTATTTCTAATATTGCTTCTTGATTACTAGCATCTACTTGTAGGACTTGCTGATAAAGAAACAGTGCATTATCACCTTCAGGAGTTACTAGGTTACCATTTTCTTTTTGAATACTTGCAGTTAGCAATAATTGTTTTATTTCATTAAGTTTTTTCTGAACTTGTTCATTTTCTTTGATGTGGTTTTCCACATCGGTTCGTAATTTTATAAATTTATTGGTTGATTCTGCATGAATATTTTTTGCAATATCAATAGATGACAAAGCTTCTTGATAACGTTTTTCTTTAATTAATTGATTTATCTTTTGATGATATTTATTACTAATATTAATTATTCCCTTTTTCGCTTCTTCATTATTAGGGGATAGAGCAAGCACTTTATTATACAAAGAATGAGCATTTTCATTATTTGTTCCTGATAGATTATTATTGGCTAAATGGTTACTTGCTTGAGTGAGCAGAAGAGTAATATTAGAAATAGTATCAATTTTGTCTTTAATTGATACTATCTGCTTGTCATTTTCAATTTCAGGAAAAGCACGTAACATTTTATTTAATTTATTTGTTGCAAGTGTTAATTCATCATTAAGAATGTGTTCTTCAATCATCTCAATATAGGTATTTTGAATTTTTTTATAACCCTTAACAACGGTAGGATGCTCATTCTCAAGTAAAGAAATAAGTTGGTAGGTTTGATATAATTCATCAATACTATCTGAATTAGTTGATAACTGTTGCTCTTGAATAATGGCTTTTTTTAACAATGCTTCTAGTCTTTCCTGAATTTGAGTCGCTTGTGCTTTTTCTGCTGCTTGAGCTTCTTGTGCGTTTTTTGCTTCTTGCGCTTGTTTGGCAAGTAATTCATCAGCCTCTTTTTTCTTAGCATCAATCAATTGTTGCTCTATGAGTTTAGTACTTTCAATTAATGCATTGAGTTTTTCATCATTTTTAGGGCCAAAGTATGTGAAAGCTGCTATTCCAACCACGACCACAGCGGAAATAGCAATTGCCCATGTAATAACCGCAGGTTTCTTTTTAGCTGCTTGAGGAGCAAGGTTGATTACCTTGGTCTCATCATCTTGCTCATTTCCTGCACTTGTATAGTTGCGTATAGAAGTAGCACCCGAATTTGATATTGGAGTAGAAACATTATAATTAACGTGTTCTCCGCTATCTCTGTGTCCTTCTTGAGTATATTGTTCGTTAATCTTGCTTAAATCATCATCAGCAATATTGTTTAGTGCTTTGATGATATCTTCGCCATTTTGATATCTATCTTCAGGAGATTTTGCCATAAGTTTTTCAATGATGGGCTGAAAAACATCTTGGAGGTATTCAGGAAGAGCGGGAATTGGATCTGTTAGGTGCATAATTCCAACAGAAACTGCAGAGTCGCCTTGATAAGGAAGTTGTCCCGTTAATACTTGAAAAAATACAACACCTAGGCTGTAAATGTCTGAGCGCCAATCAACTTCCTTCCCTTTAGCTTGCTCTGGACTCATATAATAAGGTGTGCCTATGGCTGTACCTGTTTGGGTCATTTCACTTATACTATCAAACGCTTTAGCAATGCCAAAATCCATTAAAACAGCACGGCCATCCTCATTATTTATCATAATGTTTTCAGGTTTTATATCTCGGTGAACATAACCTTTCCTGCCTGCATAATCTAACGCAAGTGCAACTTCTTTGATAACCTTAATTAAATGAAATAATGAAATAGTATGGAGTTTTTCTTTTAAATCAACTCCTTCAATGTATTCCATTGAAAGATAATGATGATTATTGACTACGCTGACGTCATAAACGGTAACAATATTAGGATGAATTAATCGGCTAACAATTTTAGCTTCTTGTAAAAAACGGTCTCTAAAGCTAGCGTCGGAGGAAAGTTGCTCTGCCATTATTTTAATAGCAACTTTTCTATCAAAACTTTCTTGTATAGCCAAATAAACGGTTGCCATCCCTCCATGCCCAAGCACTTCTTTTATTTGGTAGCCATTAATTTTTATTGAATTACAATCCATGCTGATATTTTTGTACTCTCAAAGTTAAATATATTAATTATTATTTTTCACGCTGTTTACTGTAAATATGGCGTGTAACTTGATTAATTTAATTAAAGTATACACCTAAGTAAATTTATTTATTGATTATTTAATAAATATTTAATGGGGAGCAGTATTAGTTTTGAAGGGGAGTTTGTTTGTACAGTAGACAAAAATTGGTTAGAAAGCTTTTATATGCAACTTGGTTTTAGAGCAAAAATGGTAACTAAACTTAAGGTTGGGAGTCTCGGCTACAAAGGGATAAGTTGAATGTTAAATTAGGGGGGCTATTAATCAATCAAGCTGCAATAAAAAGCTAAAAGGGAATTCCTTTTAGCTTTTTATTAAATATTACACAATATTCATTTAGTTTCTATGTGGTTGTAAAGCTGGATTTATTTTACTTCTTCGCCCGCCGCTTGCTTGTCGGCATGGTATGAAGAACGGACAAGTGGCCCACAAGCAGCGTGTTCAAAGCCCATTTTTACAGCTTCTTCTTGGAACATGTTAAATTCATCGGGATGCACATAACGTTCTACTGGAAGATGATCTTTGCTCGGCTGTAAGTATTGGCCTATTGTTAGCATAGTAACGCCATGGCTGCGTAAATCGCGCATTACTTGCAATATTTCTTCATTGGTTTCACCTAGTCCAACCATTAGCCCTGATTTAGTAGTAACGTTTGGATTGGCTTCACCAAATTTTTTCAATAAGTCTAAAGACCATTGGTAGTTAGCCCCAGGTCGTGCTTTTGTATATAAACGAGGTGCAGTTTCTAAATTATGGTTAAATACGTGAGGAGGGTGCTGATTGAGTATCTCTAATGCTCTATCCATGCGGCCACGAAAGTCAGGCACTAAAATTTCAATTTTGGTGTTAGGCGCTTGTTCATTGATTTCTTTTACGCAATCAGCAAACTGTTGTGCACCGCCATCACGTAAATCATCACGATCTACAGAAGTAATGACAACATACTTTAATGCCATATCTTTTAAACTTAAGGCTAATTTTTTAGGTTCGTCAGTGTCTACTGCTAATGGTCTACCATGGCCAACATCACAAAATGGACAACGACGTGTACAAATATCACCTAATATCATAAAGGTAGCTGTGCCGTGATTAAAACATTCAGACAGGTTAGGGCACGAGGCTTCTTCACACACTGAATGTAATTTATGTTTGCGTAAGTTAGCTTTGATACTATCAATACGATCACTAGAACGTGGCAATTTGATACGTAACCAACTAGGCTTACGCAACATATCTTCTTTAGTAGAGCTTACGACTCTAATAGGGATATGAGCTAGCTTGTCAGCATCGCGGAGTTTTGTACCAGGAGCCATTCTTGTTGGTTTTTTTACCGTAGAATTAGCTTCTGTTACTGTGCTATCGTTAGTTGGCATTTCGTTAGTTGGCATATTGTTGCTCATCATTGCTCAGTAATCCTGTTTGGTATTTAACTTCGTCTGTTGATAACAGAGTAACTAAATGTTTGACTAATGCATTACATGCATCAGTTATATTTTGTGGGCCATTTATATCGCACGTTTGTATCATTTCAAGCCCCGCATAACCACAAGGGTTTATGCGTAAAAAAGGTGACAAGTCCATATTTACGTTGAGTGCTAAACCATGAAAAGAACATCCTTTTCGAACTCTTAAGCCTAATGAAGCTATTTTTTTATCATCAACATAAACGCCAGGGGCATCAGGTTTAGGATAGGCTTTTATTCCAAAATCATTGAGTGAGTACACAATAGCATTCTCAATTAACGTGACCAATTGTCTTACGCCCATTTTTCGTCGACGCAAATTAATCATAAAATAAATGACTTGCTGCCCTGGACCGTGATAGGTTACTTGACCACCACGGTCAACTTTAACTACTTCTATATCGCCAGGCATTAATAAGTGCTCTTCTTTACCTGCTTGTCCTTGCGTAAATACGGGTGGATGCTGAACTAGCCATAGTTCGTCTTCAGTTTTCTCATCACGTTCATCAGTAAAGTTTTGCATGGCATGCCAAACTTTACTGTAATCCATGGTATCTAATTGACGAATGATTAAATTATGTTTGTTCTGGGTTATGACGGAGTCAGACACGATAAATCTCACTGATGGTGAAAATTATATAAGGTAAATTATAAAACGTAACGTACTTGCTCTATTGAATTTAGCGTTTTATAAATCATTTCTATATGCACTTTGCTGGTAACGGTAACAGGTATCGAAACTGAGTGATAATTACCTTTAGAACTAGGTGTTATCTTAGTAGTATAATCATCGGGTGTGTGTTTTTGTAATTCTGCAATGATCAAGTCAGGCAATTCATCACAAGCTATACCCATCACTTTAAAGTTGAGTACTGTTGGAAAATCTAATAATTCATCGAAATGGGTTTTCATGTTTTTCTCTACCAATGTATGCGTATTCGCGCGATCAACAAATAGTAACCGTATGGATTGAATCCCTACAATTACTATACTTTGAAATATATAATACGATTATTTTATCACTAATTTTGGTAAAAAGGCTATTAACCCAATACAAAAATCGACTTAAATAACTAGTAGCAAAGTGTAAGTTATGATTAAATAACTGTTTATATTTACAGTATTTAGGTTTTTTTACATGTCAGTTTTTATTCAACAATCTGAATTTATTGCTTTTATTATCTGTTTAACTGTTGTTGTACTTTTGTTGGCTCTGTTATGCGTTTATAGGCAAAACGTAAAGCAAAATAAGAAAGTTAGTTTGTTAACCACTATGGTTGAACAAAGTTCGTCTTCGCAAAACAATATTTTGCTTCAACTTTTTGATAAGCAACAATTACAATTAACAAATGCGTTTGAACAACAAATGGCTGACCTTCGACTAAAATTATTAAGAGAATTGAGCAGTCAAAAGGAACAAATTAATCAAACATTAGGCCAAAACCAAAATCAAACACTTGAGCAGTTAATTACGCATTTAAATACAACGACACAAGCAAATCGTGAAGAGCTAAGTAAGTCATTGATACAAGGTAGTGAACAAATGGCAAAACGTATTGATATATTAACCAATGCAACCGATAAACGCTTGCAGGATATAAGTGGTCAGGTTGAAAAACGTCTAAGCGAAGGCTTTGAAAAAACAACTAAAACGTTTAGCGATATTTTACAGCGTTTGGCGCTGATTGATGATGCGCAGAAGAAGATTACAGAATTATCAACTAATGTGGTAAGCCTACAAGAAGTATTAAATGATAAGCGCTCTCGTGGTGCTTTTGGTGAGGTTCAACTGAGCGGCTTGATTCGTAATGTTTTACCAGAACAAAGTTTTAAACTACAACATACTTTATCAAATGGAAAAATTGCCGATTGTGTGCTGTTTTTACCTGATCCAACAGGCAATGTAGTTGTTGATGCAAAATTTCCTTTAGAAAGTTACCGTAAAATGATGGATTTTGAGTTAGCTGAATCAGATAGAAAAGCAGCACAGCGACAATTTAAAATTGACATTAAAAAACACATTAATGATATTAGTGGAAAATATTTAATTGATAATGAAACTGCTGATGGGGCGATAATGTTTATTCCAGCAGAGGCTGTTTTTGCCGAAATTCATGGACATCAAAGCGATTTAGTTGATTATGCGAATAAAAAGCGAGTTTGGCTAGTTTCTCCCACAACTCTTATGGCCATTCTTACAACAGCAAGATCTGTCTTAAAAGATGAAGCGACACGAAAACAAATACATATTATTCAAGCGCATCTTTCTGAGTTGGGACAAGATTTTGACCGTTTTAAAAGTCGATTTGCCAATTTGGCAAAACATATTGATCAGGCTGCTGTTGATGTTAAACAAATTCATACATCAGCAGATAAAATTTCCAACCGCTTTGAAAAAATTGAAAAAGTCGAACTTATTGAAGAAGAAAAAGACTTATACAAAATAGAGTAAGCCGTTTACTTTTTCTTTAAAAAGCAACATTAATAAATACTATCAGTAGTAAAATAGGACATATAAAGCGTAAGTAAAATCCGAAAAATCTTAACTTTGCATTGTTTTGTAAAGTAGCTACATTTGTAAGCCTGTTACCTCGTTGCCAAACCCAACCGATAACAATGAAATAAAATAATGACATTAGTGGTTGTAATATTGTTGTTAATAATTGAACAACTAAGCCAAATAAAACATCAAAAAAGGTAATAAGCATTATGTTTGCTAGTAAAACGATACCTGATACCAACCATGTAGCGCGATTACGATTAATTTTTTTATCTTCAACTAAATAGGCTACAGGTACTTCTGTCGTTGAAATAGTTGAGGTAAGTGCGGCAATAGACAATAAAGTAAAAAACACAAATGCAACAATTAACCCAACAGAGCCCATAGAGCTAAATAGCGTTGGTAAAATTTGAAAAATTAGTTGGCCTTCACCAATAAGGTGGCCGTTAGCAAAAACTTCTTGACCAGCATGTTGTGCAACAAACAAAGCAGGAATAATGAGCAACCCGGCTAAGAATGCAATGATTGTATCAAGTGCGGCTATAGAGATAACTAGTTTGCCAATATCCTGATCTTTTTTCATATAAGAGCCATAAACCATCATACCACCAACGCCAATTGAAAGTGAGAAGAAAGCTTGCCCCATGGCAGAAATGATTAATTTAGGGTTGGTTACTTGTGAAAAGTCAGGAATGAGATATAAGGTAAGTCCCTCTAATGCACCATCTTGCTGTAAAATATAAATAATAAGGCCAATTAGCATAAGTAGTAATATAGGCATTAAACGTCCAGACCATCGTTCAATACCGGCATGAACCCCTTGATGAATTATTGCTGCACCTAATACAATGAAAATAGGTGTAAAAATAATATTGCGAAGTGTGGTTGAGGTAGACAGCCATGTAGCAATGTCAATAAAACCAAAAAGTTCTAAAAGTGCGCTTAATGCATGAGCTAACATCCAGCCTGCAACAATAGTATAGAAACTTAACATCATGATAGCGCCAACTAGGCCAATAATACCTGCGTAGTGACCTATTTTTTTAAACCGTTCTCCACAAGCTTGTGCTAACGCTCCAACAGGGTTTTGTTGTGCTTGGTTACCTATATATACTTCTGCGTATAATGCAGGTAATGCTAATAAGAGTGTAACAACAAGATAAACAAATAAAAAAGCACCGCCGCCGTTATTGGCTGCTTGAGTTGGAAAGCCCCATATATTACCCAAACCTATGGCAGAGCCAGCAGCTGCTAATACAAAACCAATACGAGAATGAAAAGAATCACGAGATGTGCTTGAAGATGACATAAATTTATAATTGTTGAGTAAATATATAGTTAAAAGGGGAGCTTACCTAGTTAAAGGAGCAAGGGGAAGAGTTAATAACTTTTGTTAGTAACAAATGAATGTTTTTTCTGCAGCTTTTTAATAAAAAGTTATGTTATTATCTGGCAAATTTTAGACTGAGTTTTATAGATAGATTATCCATGCTTAAATACGAAATTATTCCTGTAACCCCTTTTCAGCAAAATTGTACTTTATTTTGGTGTGATGAAACTAAAAAAGCCGTTGTGGTAGATCCAGGTGGTGACATTGAAAAAATTATTGCTGCGATTGAAAAACACCAACTCGTTCTAGATAAGGTGCTACTAACGCATGCTCATATTGATCATGCTGGAGCAACTAATACACTGTCAAAACATTATAATGTGGCAATTGAAGGCCCTCATAAAGAAGATCAGTTTTGGATAGATTTAATTGAAGAGCAAAAGCAACGTTTTGGTTTTTCTTATGCTGAATCTTTTACTCCAAATCGTTTTTTAGAACAAGGGAATACGGTAAAATTTGGCAATATTACTCTTGAAGTATATTTCTGCCCAGGTCATACACCAGGTCATATAGTATTTTTCCACAGAGAGTCTAAGCTTGCTCAAGTAGGAGATGTTCTATTTCAAGGCTCTATTGGTAGAACTGATTTTCCTAAAGGAGATCACGCAACATTAATTAACTCTATTCGAAATAACCTTTTCCCATTAGGCGATGATGTGCGTTTTATTCCAGGGCATGGCTCAATGAGTACTTTTGGTGTTGAACGTCTTACTAACCCTTATGTTAGCGATCAAGCAGTAGGTATAAATCGATAATATGGCACGTTTTGTTTTTCGCGCACAAAAGCGTTTAAAAAAAATTGATTCAAGTAAGTTATTTCAAGGGGTAGTTATAGCCGTTATTTTGCTTTCGGCATTACTCATTGGCGTAAAAACTCATAATCTCTCTGAAAATACAATGGCTATACTGACTTTGCTTGATTTCGGTGTGACTGTATTTTTTGTTATTGAAATCATTATTCGTTTTCTAGCCAGTCCCAATAAAAAACAGTTTTTTCGTAGTGGCTGGAATATTTTTGACACCGTTATTGTTATCGGTAGTTTAATTCCTACTGGTGGTTCAGGAGTTTTGTTAGCTCGTTTACTTAGAGTATTTAGAGTATTACGTCTTGTTTCTATGGTGCCAGAGTTACGTCTATTGATAAATGCACTATTAAAAGCTATCCCTCGAATGGGCTATATTGCATTGTTAATGTTTGTGATTTTTTATATATATGCAGCGGTGGGGAGTATGTTCTTTCATCAAATCAATACCGTGTTATGGGGAGACGTCTCAATTTCAATGTTGACATTGTTTCGTGTTGCAACCTTTGAAGATTGGACCGATATAATGTATGAAACCATGGAAGTACACCCGCTTAGTTGGATGTATTATTTAAGTTTTATTTTCTTAACAGCATTTGTATTTTTAAATATGATGGTAGGGACAGTACTTGAGGTGATGAGCCAAGAGCATGAAAACTATCGTGCAGAGCAACATGGAGAGACAGGCGATGGTGGAGAACCTGCAAGTAGGGCTCAAATTGAAAAGCTTGAGCACGAATTAGCAGAAATAAAAAAAATATTATTAAAAAAGTAACTTGTCATTATTGTGTTTTTAGATAACGCATTAATAACCTGTCTAAGTGATTGGCAAAGTTTTGTCTATCACTTTGATTTAAGGCGGCAGGTCCTCCTGTTTGTATACCACTTGCCCTCATCGTATCCATAAAATCACGAACATTCAGTCGAGATTTTATATTTTCTTTAGTGAAAAGCTCTCCCCGGGGGCTCAGCGCAATACCCGACTTACTGATCACTTCATCCGCCAAAGGTATGTCTGCAGTAATAACTAAATCATTTTTTTCTACTCTTTTTACAATTTCATCATCGGCAATATCAAAACCTGAACCAACTTGCATAAAATGTATTACACTTGACGGTGGGATTCGTAAGTGATGGTTAGCGACTAATGTCGTGTGAATTTTTGTGCGCTCAGCGGCTTTAAATAAAATGTCTTTTATCACCGTCGGGCAAGCATCGGCATCAACCCAAATTTTCATAAATAATTTAATACCTTTATAGTCAGAGTCTGTACAAATAGTGTGTTTACACTGTTATTATAATGCCTCATTTATACAGAGAAGGCATTATCTTCTTGAAAATAATACAGCATGATATTAACCCCAAATATGTGCAAATATGGGAAACTGTACAACAAATTCCACAGGGAAAAGTTGCATGTTATGGACAAATAGCCGATTTGGCTGGGTTACCAGGCAAAGCAAGATTGGTAGGTAAAGCACTCAGTAAAGTTCCTAAATCAGGCTGGAAAGAAAAGATAGTACCTTGGCATCGTGTTATAAATTCACAAGGTAAAATTTCATTTCCAGTAGAAAATCATCTGTTTAATAAACAAAAAAAACTATTACAAGAGGAGCAAGTCGTTTTTATTAAAAATAAAATAAGTCTTTTGGGTTTTCAGTGGCAGCCCGAATTATCAGAGTTGCTGTTCACGTTGAAGTATTGATAAATTCTCACATTGCTTTTTTATTACACTATAAAAACATCACTTCGCATTTGTGAATACAGTATCGGTATTTTAAATAAGCGTATGAGGCAAATTAAAGTTGACTTGCTACGAAAGAATTAGTAAAACATGCAAAGCAAAATATTTATGCCTGATTTTAGGCTATTTTGCTTAAGTAATAATCAAAAAAGACCATATTTTATATTTGAAATGGTTTATTAATGTCAATATTTCATCTTTTTTGTGTGATATTTTTTATTTATTACTAGAAAAAAATAAATAACTTTAGAATTCCTATCTTGACAGTTTGATTGTCATTTGGGATTATCGATAGGTTGTATTCATAAAAAGTTACACATAACAAAACGACAGATTTTTATATTTGCGGTAACAAAATTTTTTGTTATCAAAATTTAAATAGCAATGGTTGGGAACTATGTCCAAAGTAAGTAAGAAAAGCCTTATCGCCACGGCGATGGTAGGCGCACTAGCATTAACAGGTAGTAATATAGCTGCCGCTAATGCATTATCAGACCTTCAAAATGCTGAAGCTAAAATTTTTAAGCAATCAGCTAAATCACAAGCAAAAATCAATACACTTTACGAGCAAACACAAGAGCTTCTAGCTGAATATCGTAATACTGTTGATGAAGCTGAGGTACTAAGTGGCTATAACGATCACGTTCAACGTATGATTGATGATCAAAATGCAAATATCACATCATTACAAAAGCAAATTAATGGTATTGATAAGATTAAACAAGGTGTTGTACCACTAATGTACAAGATGATCGACACTTTAGAAAAGTTTATTGACTTAGATGTACCAATGAATATCGAACGTCGTAAAGAGCGTGTTGAAAATTTACGCGAAGTGATGACAAATTCAAATGTTACAACGTCAGAGCAATTTCGTTTAGTGCTTGAAGCATATGAGATCGAAGCTGGCTACGGTACAATATTTGATGCTTACCAAGCAGAGATGGACTTTGGTGGCACTACCTTAACAGCTGATTTTGTTCATATGGGGCGAATCGCTTTTGTTGCACAATCTTTAGATGGTAAACGTTCTTGGTTATGGAATAATCAAAGCCGTGCATGGGAAGAGTTAAGTGACGAATACTTAAAACCTGTTAAAGATGCTATTGCGATGGCACGTAAACAACTTCCAATGGATTTAACTAAATTACCAGTATTTGCAGCAGGAGCAGAATAATGAAGAAAGTTATTAATTTTGTAACGCTAGCAGCAATAATGACCGCTGGATTAGTTGCATCATCACAAGCAAATCAGTTAGATGATTTATTAAAACAAGTTAAAGCTGATCGTGTTTCTGAAGCAAAACTTGATAAAAAACGTGAAGCAGAATTTATTTCTGCACGTGCTGATAAACAAGCATTGTTAAATAAAGCAAAAAAAGAACTAGCTGATCAAAACGCACGTAACAAACGTTTAAGTAAAGAATATGCTGAAAATGAAATTACGTTAGCACAAAAAGAAGTTGAGCTTGACAATGCAACAGGTACTTTAGGTGAAATGTTCGGTGTTTCTCGTGCAGCTGCAGCAGGTGCATACGGACAGATCGCTACTTCAATTGTAAGTGCTGAGTTTCCTGGTCGTGGTGAAGCATTGAACCGCATTGCTAACGCCAAAGAAATTCCAGCATTGGAAGATCTCGAAGAGTTATGGTTTGCTTTACAAACTGAAATGACTCAATCAGGTAAAATTTCAAAATTCTCTACTGAAGTAACTAACTTAGATGGCTCTAAATCTACAGAGACAGTGACTCGATTAGGTACTTTTAACTTAGTTTCTGAAAATGGTTACTTAACGTACAATGATGAAGTTGGTCAAGTTCAACCGTTACCTAAGCAACCTGCTGGCTATATTGCCAACACAGCAACTAACTTCTTTAATTCAACTTCAGGTTATACTGGTGTTTATGTAGATCCTTCACGTGGTGGTATTTTATCACTTGAAACACGTAAGAAAACCTTAGAAGAGTTCTTCCATGAAGGTAAAGAAGTTGGTTACGCTATTACTGTTCTTTTAATTATTGGTTGTTTAATTGCCCTTGAACGTTTGATCGTTTTAGGCAGCATGAGCGCTAAAATTAAAGCACAAGAAAAAAATCTTGAAACGCCAAACGCTAATAACCCATTAGGTCGTTTACTTCAAATTTACCATGATAATAAATCAGTAGATGCTGAAACATTAGAGTTGAAACTTGATGAAGGTATTTTACGTGAAACACCGAAAGTAGATCGTGGTGTTAACTTAATTAAAATGTTTGCTGCTATCGCACCATTAATGGGGCTATTAGGTACAGTAATCGGTATGATTATGACATTCCAAACAATTACTTTGTTTGGTACTGGTGACCCGAAAATTATGGCTGGTAATATCTCACTAGCATTAGTTACAACAGCATTAGGTTTGATTTGTGCATTACCACTTATTCTTATCCATTCAATTGTTGCTGGTAAAGCGAAAGGCGTTTTACAAAAACTAGACGAGCAAAGTGCGGGCTTAATTGCTGCGATTGCTGAGAAGGAGTCTAAATAATGTTATTCCTGATAGAGCTTTGGGAATCTGTCAGGGGTTTTATTGCAACTGGCGGGAACGTGCTTTACGTTGTTGCCTTTGCACTCTTATTGATGTGGATAATGATGATAGAACGTTATTGGTTCCTATCAGCAGTCTACCCAGCGATGAAAAATGATATTGTTTCTCGTTGGGATGCACGCTCAGACACAACGTCTTGGTATGCACATCGTATTAGAGAGACTTGGATTTCCGAAGCAAACGAGCTGCTTGAACAGCGTATGGTTACCATCAGAACATTAGTGGCAATGTGTCCCTTGATCGGTTTGTTGGGAACAGTGACCGGTATGATTGGGGTGTTTGAAACAATGGCACAACAAGGTACAGGTAACCCGCGTTTAATGGCCGCAGGTATATCGCAGGCAACCATCCCAACTATGGCGGGAATGGTAGCAGCATTATCTGGCGTGTTTTTTAGTTCAAGACTAGACGCTCAAGTTAAACTAGCAAAGGCTAAACTGGTTGACAGTTTACCTCATCACTAGAGAGATATTTTCATGGCACGTAAAAAAATTCGTGAGGACGAAGAAGCAGCAATTGATATGACACCGATGCTTGACATCGTATTTATCATGCTGATCTTCTTCATCGTAACCACTTCTTTTGTTAAAGAAGCAGGTATTGAAGTAAATAAACCTAAAGCTGCACAGCAAACTAAACAAAAAAATGCCAATATCTTTATTGCTGTTAAAGATAACGGTGAAATTTGGTTAGATAAAGGCCGTGTTGACATCGAACGTGTTGGTGCAAGGATTGAAAAATTACTTGCAGAACAACCAACTGATGTTGTTATTATCCAAGCTGACAAAGATGCCAAACACGGTGTTGTTGTAAAAGTTATGGATGCAATCAAAGAAGCAGGAAGTGGTCTTAGAATCTCCATTGCTGCAGCGAAGGGGTAGAATATGGGACGCTTTTTAGTATCAATACTACTAGGCGCTGTGGTTACCTTTGGTTTATTTGCTTTTATGGCTTTCCTTGTTTCTAGCGGTGATAGAAACAAGGAAGAGGCACAAGAGAATATAATCGTGGAAGTAAATACTACACCGCCAAAATCTGCTGCAGAGACACGTCGTCGTGTTCCGCCGCCACCGCCGCCGCCGCCCAAAGCGCCGCCAAAGCAACAGACTCCTGAGCCTGAAGCAAGTAACGACACTAGCGGATTGCAGTTTAATATGCCAGGTGTTCAGTTAGCTGGTGCATCAACTGGTTTATCGGCACCAGGTGCTGGTTTTGGTAGAGACGGTGATGCAACACCAATTGTACGAATAGAACCTAAATATCCTATTCAAGCAGCCCGAGATGGTAAAGAAGGTTGGGTTAAACTTTCTTTTACAATCAACGAAATTGGTGGTGTTGAAGATGTTCAAGTTATTGAAGCTCAGCCTAAACGTGTTTTTGATAAAGAAGCCAAACGCGCACTTAGAAAGTGGAAGTACAAACCAAAAGTTGTTGAAGGTAAACCTATGAGACAACCAGGTTTAACTGTTCAATTAGACTTTAAAATGGACGGAGGGAAGTAGTTATGTTTAAACAATTTAACCTTAAGAACTTTTCTTTTACTAAAGCATCAACTTCTTTAGTTGTGATCGCTTCGCTTTTAACAGGGCAATTAGTTGTTGCTGATAATGCGATTGCGGCAGCACAAGAAGAAAAGAAAAAACGTCCTACGCAACTTGTTGGCCCATCTGTCGGTAAGAAAGTTCAAAAAGCTTTCGAAGCGTATACAGCTGATGATATTGATGGTGCTTTAGTTATTTTAAAGGATATTGATGCCAATAAAGATTATGACAAAGCCTATGTATCGCGTTTTATTGCAGTGATGTATGCAACTAAGGGCGATCACGAAAAAGATGCTATAAAATACCTTAAAGAAGCAATTGCACCTGATATTCTTAATGAAGGAGATCATGGTGAAGCTTTAAAGTTATTAGCTGATTTACAAATGCAAACCAAAGACTATAAAAGTGCTTTAAGTAATTATTATGCTTGGATGGACTTTACTGGTAAAGATGATGGAGGCACTTGGGTTAAAATAGCGCAAGCCAATTATGAGTTGAAACAATTAGATAAAATGATTGTTCCTGCTGATAAAGCCATCGTTGCCTTTGGGGATAAACCGAATCAAAATCCGTACATTTTGAAGTTAACTTCTTATTACGAACGTAAAATGTATAAAGAAGCGATTGATGTATTGGAAACGGTTATTTTAATTTTCCCTGAAAATAAAACATGGTGGACACAATTATCAATGTTTTATTTGCTTGTTGAGAATTATCCTAAAGCATTACAAACACTTGATCTAGCTTATAAACAGGGCTTTCTTGAAAAAGAATCTCAAATTAAAACGTTAGCAAATTTATATTCTTCTAATGAATCGCCATATAAAGCTGCGAAGTTATTAGAAAAACATATTGCTTCAGGTTTAGTTAAAAGAGATGACAAGAATATTTCAACGTTAGCAAATGCATGGCATGCCGCACAACATGTTAGTACAGCTGCTAAATATTATGGTGAGTTAGCTAAAATGACAGGCGAAGCCAAACATTATAGCAAGCAAGGTATGTTATTAAAGCAGGATGAACAGTTTGCTAAAGCAATTCCAGCGTTGAATAAAGCATTAGAACTAGGAGTTAAAAATAAGGGGCGTATTTATATGAGTATTGCAGAATCTTATTTTTATCTTGAAAAATATAAAGAAGCCTATGCGGCTATCAATAAAGCAATGGATGATCCAAAGTCACGTAAAGCGGCTAAAGGTTGGAAAGGTTTTATTGTTGATACTGCTAGACGTAAAAATATCTCAATCTAGTTAAATAGACCTAGTAGTTTATTGTTTTAAAGCCAGATATTCCTTGCAGGAATACTGGCTTTTTCATTACTATAGACAAAATTAAATAATATTTGAAATTTTAATACTAATATACTGGTCCATCTATAAGGTAATAAAATTAATACTATTGTGGGTATTTGTAATTAATAATAAGGAAACATGCCATGAATTTACTGAAAAAATCAAGTCTAACTGTTATTACTGGTTTATTGGCTTTTGCCTTTTTTGCTAGTAATGTAGTTAAAGCTGAAACAAACCCGTTTACCACTCAAGACATTGTTACTATTGTTGCTGCTGAATCTAAAGGAGATAAGTGCGGTGAAGGCAAATGTGGTGAAAGCAAAGCCAAAGCCAAAATGAAGTGTGGTGAAGGCAAATGCGGTGAAAGCAAAGCCAAAGCCAAAATGAAGTGTGGTGAAGGCAAATGTGGTGAAAGCAAAGCAAAAGCCAAAATGAAGTGTGGCGAAGGTAAGTGCGGTGAAAGCAAAGCTAAAGCCAAAATGAAGTGTGGCGAAGGTAAGTGTGGTGAAAGCAAAGCTAAAGCCAAAACAAAATGTGGTGAAGGTAAATAAGCTGCTCATCAAGCAATTTTTGTTTTTAAAACGAGCTTTTGCTCGTTTTTTGTTTTTTGATAAACAATATTTTACTTATATCTCATCTGTTATCCTCGATTTTAATATCAGTGTAAAGCTGCTAAAATAGAGTATCTTACTTAATACTTTTCCCAATTAGGAATAAATTTGAACAATAATGATGTGCTGCGTCGATTGCGCTATACTTTTAACTATAACGATAAAAAGATGGCAGCCATATTTTTATCTGCTGGCATAGCGGTTACTAGAGAGCAAGTGAGTCGATGGCTTAAAAAGGATAATGATATAGATTATCTTTGTTGCCAAGACGTCGATTTAGCGTCTTTTTTAAATGGATTTATTAATGATAAACGTGGTAAAAAAGAAGGTTCCCAAGCTTTGCCTGAGAAGCGTTTAACCAATAATATTATCCTCACAAAATTGAAAATAGCACTTGACTTAAAAGCTGAAGAATTGATTGAATTACTCGATAGTGTCGGGTTTAGTTTAAATAAAGCTGAGCTAAGTGCTTTTTCAAGAAAAGTAGAACACAAACATTACCGAGAATGTAAAGATCAAGTGCTGCGCAATTTGCTACAAGCAATAGATAAAAAATATCATGTTGCTAGAACCGAAAAATTAGAAAAAACTCCGCCTGCCAGTAATAATTATAAAAGCAAAGTTCAACATAAGCATAAAGCTAAAAGTAAGTTAGCAGACCAGTATATTGAGGGAGCAAGGCCTAATGCTAGTGCCATCTATAATAATCCAGCTAACAGTAGCAATAATAGTGAACCTGCGCGTAAAGTACTTAAGCTTAAGTCTAAAAAATAGCTCTTAAAACTGAGTTATAAAAACAAATTTTAAGTGAATAATAGAAAGGTTGATGTAAATCAAAACCGATTTATTTTGTCTTGCTAGAATCGAATGATCGGGATTTTATATGGTTCGTTAATGTAATTATAACGCCCTTTTGATCTAAACTACTTTAAGCAAAGAGAGACAAACACTGTGTCAGAAATTAAACCTAATGAACAAATAGACCCACAAGAAAAACCTATTGTGTATTCTTGCTCAGGTTGTTCTAATTTAGCTCAAATGGCACATAATATATCACTAAACCTTGATGGTGATGGAATTGCAGAAATGTCATGTGTTTCAGGTGTTGTTGGCAAAGTAGAGCCTATTATGGAATTAGCCCATTCAGGGCGTCCAATTATTGCTATTGATGGGTGCGGGTTATCGTGCACTAAATCATGTTTAGCTGTAGGGGGGTTAAGCCCTGATTATTATTATCAAATTAGTGATTTAGGCTTTGAAAAGCGTAGTAAATGGAATGATTCTTTAACAGAAAATACCATCGCAATGAAAAGTATTTATGAGCAACTATTTGCTGAAGGTATAGGGTTTAATCATAAAAAAAAGTAAATAATTGAATATATGAATAAAAGTGACAACGGTCTTATAAGGATTTGTTATTGAACTCTAAGACCGTTTGATGGATATTATTTAAACTTGGCAGTTATACAAAATATGCTACAGGATCATACAAAATCTTACAGGGGCTAATAATCCACCCATTGAGCATATTCTTCATTTCTTCCTAAAGCCGCTTGACTTCCCTTTAATGAGAAATCATAGCCACATAATGTAAAGTTGTTACCAAATGCTAGTGCTTGAATAAGTGCTTTACTGTCTAGTGGTGAAAAATAAGCAAAATAGTTTTTATTACCTTCTTCATCGGCACTGCTTTCCACTTGTACTGATAATGTTCTTATTGGAGCGCCCTTATTAAAGCTGATTTCTTTACAGCTTGCATCCCCTTGTGCAGTTTCTTGTGACCATAAAGTAGTATCCTTAACTTCATCAGCTTCCCAATGAATACTGATTCCTTTATGTTTTGACAAGTACAAAGTATAATTATCTGGCATAGCTAAAGGGTGTTCTCTTACAAACAAAGGGTTAAAGTTGACTAATGGTTGCTTTAGCTTGATTTCATTTACATTATTAGCCCCATTAAAGAATTTTACTGTCCATGAGGTTGCAATAGCAATCAGTATTAAGCCAATTACAGTAGAGATAATCAGTTGCGCTTTTTTATTAGTTAGTAACTTTAAGCGTATTGTTTCGCCAATATCATTTGGCTTCTTAAATGTGGCTTGATCTTGTACATAATCATTTTTATCAAATTCATGCGCCTGAAAAGTTGAGTGGCTAGTATTTTCGAGGCTTTCTGGATTAGTATTAATAAGTGTTGGCTCTATACGAAATTTTGTTTTTTTGTGATGAGCCGCTTCTGATTGGTATTCTTGCATATCAACTGGGCCACAATAGCCTAGTATAAAATTAAGCTTATTAGCACTTGGGTAAGTTAATAATACCGCAGAGCAAAGTACGGGAATAATAACTAGATAATGGCTGCTATTCTGTTCAGAAAATACTAAGGGTAATGCTATTAGTATAAAAGTTAGGCAGGGTGCTATTAACCATTTTCCATTTAGTTTAGCATCATGTATTCGTCTTAGGGTTGTAGAAGCAAGTATTACCGTGAAAAGCCCTAAAAACAGAATAAAAACAAAAATATTGTCTGAAAAAATAGGGGATAACATAATAAACAGTAAATATATGCTACTACAAATAGCAAAGAATCTTGGTCTATTATCAATACCTTGCAAACAAAAAAGTGACTTTAAAAACTGCACTATATCTCCTTATAATTTAAAAACTTGAATATAATAATTATTAATGTACTCGATAAGGTGGAATATCAATGTTATTTAACTTTAATCCATATAAGCTTAATGTTGCACAATTACTCGACTCCCCATCACCACTAAATTCTATATCAAATAGACTAAACCATATTATTCCTTGATTTGTGTTAAAGCGTGGTCGGCTTGAGCGTCTTGCTATAGCAATAAATTGTAAATGGTTCTGGTCACAATATCGATTTGCATGAACAAATGCTGCTTCAGATACTTTTCTTAAATAAATAAAATACCAACAAAGTAAACAGATTAATAAGAGATAATAAATATTTTCCATGGTGATTTAAGTAACCTTTAGTGTTTTATAGGATGTGTCACAATATTAGATAAAGTAAGAGCTAGTTAAATAGTTGACCAATAGCATGTGACAACTCGTTGCTACGTTCTGGAGAACGCATACACTCAAAAACAATAGGACGGATGCTTGGAATTGATACTAAATCTTTAAATATACTATTAAACAATGGGGTATCTTTACAAAGAACCAAGTGTTCAAAGTAAATCATTAATGTTTTATTTTCATTTAATGTAGGCCAACATCTACCAGAAAGTGTGATGAGTATTTCAGGAGGTATATATTGTTGCTCTAAAAGTGTATTAATGAATGTCTTAACGTGTATATGGTTACAATTACTTGCTAAGCTACGAAGTAGATGTTGTTGTGTTTGAATTAGCGTTTCATTTGGTTTGTCTTCAACTGATTTCAATGTCTTTTGTAATAAATTTAATAAAGCGTCAATTAACTCATTTGAAAATACTTCGTTTTCTAATGCGCTACATAAGGGGAATAATACTTCAGCAGGCATATGAGGTAGAGCATTTATTAATTTTTGACTATGTTTATTTTCATTAATGCGCACAGCAAAGTCAGTGATACCTTGAACGCCAATATCTTTCCAATTATTCCAATCCGTTTCCTTATTAAGGTAGGTTAAAAATAATGTAAAATAGTCACTTGCTTTCTGCTTTAACTCAAACTTAATTTTACTATTTAATGCGGCTAACTTGTATTGTGCAAGTGTAAATAAATACGGATTATTTTTAAGTAATTCTGTTTGTTGCTCATCGGTATCTTGTGTTAAGTCACTACCAAGCGCTTTTATAATGATGGCAATAAAATGATTACGCGCGCCTTGATTCAATAAACCACGTTCGTCAAGTGGTAGTTTCAATAACCAGATAAAAGGTTGCGGTGATTGCTTTTGCCAAAATACAACGGCAAAACAAGCATGCCCCTGTGAAGGGGTAGGGTAGGGTATTTGGTTTAGTTCTATTTGTTCAAATTGTTTTTTCGGTATTTTATCTATCTTGCGACCTATATCGTAAATGCGAAATTGAGAATTTGAAGAGTGAAGTAACTGTGAAATAGTGTCCATAATGGAAAATAGTTAACCAAGTAAAGAAGAATTGAGTCTGTGCGCCATTATAGAGATAATGTGCTTATCTAGCAAAATTTAAAATATAACTATGTCCTTTCAATTAAATACTTTAATTCCTGAAAAACCTGTACTAACTATTCTTTACCAAGATGAATATTTAGTGGCAGTAGATAAACCTGCTGGGTTATTTGTTCACCGCAGCTTTATGGATAAATATGAAATTTACTTTGCTTTACAGTTGGTGCGAGATCAAATTGGTAAGTATGTATATCCTGTTCATAGACTTGATCGACCAACGTCTGGCGTGTTGTTATTTGCGTTAACTAAAGAAGTAGCTCAAAAGATGAATACAGCATTTACTGAAAAAACTGAAGAGGGCGTTGAGGCAAATGCAGGAATTGATCCCATGTGTGAAGCAGATCTCATTAATAAAACACAATTAACCAAAATTTACTATGCTTTAGTGCGAGGTCATATGCCAATAACAGAACAGAGTAATCTGGTTGATTATGCACTTAAAGAAAAACTAGATAAATTGGGTGATAAGTATGTTAGTCGAGATAAAGCATCTCAATTAGCACAGACTTATTATAAGGTGATCAAGCAAGCAACTTTGCCAATTGCCCTAGGTAAATTTGACAGTGTACGTTATTCGCTAGTGAAATTAGCGCCTATTACAGGAAGGCGTCATCAAATTCGCCGTCATCTAGCACATTTACGTCACCCTATTATTGGTGATATTAATTATGGCGATAATAAACAAAATCCTTTTTTTATTAAACATTTTGGTTTTAAACGTTTAATGCTTATTGCTAAATCTATAAGTTTTATTCATCCAATCACTCGAAAGAAATTAATAATCAATGCTCACTTTGATGAGCAGTGGCAGCAGGTTTTCAATGCACTTGAATGGAAAATTAATTAGGTGCAGTGATGTTAACGGCATTGATATCATGTAAAATAAGATCACTATAAAGATTATTAGCTCGATAACCTACTTTGTTGTTATGTTTATTACCTTTAATTTCAACGCCGTAATTTGCGAAAGCCCCTGTATAGTTTATTCTTTCCTGTTCAAAAGCGATCATCATGGCTTGATCTGCAGTGACAGGTCTATTTAAAAGGGCCATCATTAAATGATGATCAGAATGAGGTATACTCTGTTGAGTATTTTGATTCATGTCTGTTAGTTTTCTATTATAAAATTCTACATTTGAATAACTATAGTCATCAATATAATAATTATTTTCTGAATAATTTTGCGTGCTAATATGCTTTGTCGTACTCGTACTACAAGCGAATAAAAAAATGCTGCATAATAAACACAGGTAATTTCTAATCGTAACGCAATTCAAATATCTGACACTTAGAAAGTACATAATCAACCTTTACAATTAAATAGTTTTTATAATTTAAGATTGAGCAAGTGTTATGCCAATTGGTTTTTTGACGTGTGCTTTTGATTTTTAGTCTAGTTAACTTGTTAAAATATAAAGGTTAATTATTTCTAATAAGTTAACTGTGTTGATAGGTTTTAATCACTATGTTTTACTTTGATACTTGACTTTTTTCACCGTCAATTTTTTGCTATGTTAGCTATTATAGTAGGATTTTGTTTTAATTTTTCTCTATCTCTATTTGGAAATGTTCCAAAATATTAGTGAGCATATTTGCTGTTTTCTCTGGTTGTTCAAGCGGAAACATGTGCCCACCGGGTGTTGTTGTCAATTGAATGTTTTTATTTAATTTAGCAAATTTTTTAAAAAAGCTGTGGGGACATACATCAGTGTTTTCAGCATATATCAGAGCTGCAGGCATCTGTAGCTTGTTTTTATAGCTAGACAAGTTTTCAGCTAAATTCCTGAATATGTCTGCTTCTACCTGTGCAGAAAAAGCTAATTCTAATTGCTCATTCTTCTCTACTATTCCATGTTTAACATAGTCAGCTAAACACCGTTTATCAAAATTTTTAAATAATGAGCGTTTGGCGAACAGTTTTGCTACGTCCGTATTCAATGGCCAAGACGTTCTTCTTACTAAGGCCTTGCCTGATGGGCTAAACTTATCTATAAGTCGTGTTTTTTTGATGAACTTCATTGCAAATGCAGTACTTCCTGTTATTACAGGGGGGTCTAACATAATTAAACCTTTAAATAATGCTGGTTGTTGACAAGCTGCAATAAAAGATAAAACCCCCCCAAAAGAGTGTCCAATACCTATTACACTTTCTTTTTGGTGAGCTTCTAGTTGTTTTTTTACAAAGTCAATCAACTCATCAACTAAAGGTTGCCAGTTATTTTCTACAGGGTATTGGGTATTATGACCATATTTTTCATGGGCTATAATTTGATACTGCTCTGGAAAATAATTGAAGAATGTTTGGTAACTTCCAGCTGGAAAGCCGTTAGCATGCACAAAGTTTATAAGTGTTTTTGACATATAAAATTAATTAATGAGTGAATAACTTTTAGTAAGAAGTTAAACGCTTGTTTGAATTTTGTCAACGTTGATTTTAATTGTAAGTTTAAATCAATTTATAAAAGCATTAAAAAACCCAGCTATGCTGGGCTTTGAAGATAAACGGGTTATTAATTAAGATGTAGTAGCTCAGACCTGATCTGACAGTTACCCGATTTTTAGGGTGCCTTGTCAGCTTAGATTTGAGCTAAATTCTTTTCGGCCCAAATCGATTTCCCATCAAGT
>NZ_JBHFOM010000060.1:0-23686 GCF_053543955.1 Colwellia sp. E150_009 | reverse complement strand
GCCTAGAGCCGTCAACTTATTTAAAAACAGTATTCACGTTATTACCCCAAGCAAAAACACTTGAAGATGTAGAGGCATTACTGCCTTGGAATATCAACAAGGCGGTTGGTTAGCAGCTTACTTTGTAAACAATAAGATCTCTTTTTGGGCGATTGTTTAAAAGTTGTTTACAGCTATGTTTCGTATCAGGAACCTTGCCTTCATTTAAAAATGCTTGTTCGATAAGAGGATCATAATTAGTTGTCCAAATGGAAGAAATTGGTAATCTGGCAATTACTCTATGATTTTCAGATTCCTCAGTGTCTTCTACGAACTCTTCCAATACTTTTTGACTAATTTTAGATCTGGTTCTATTTTCATTTACGTGATTCTAACCTTTTTACAGTTACTTATGGTAAAAGATTTCTGTTTACCCTTTGACTTCAAAAGCAGCCAAAATAAAGCCCCTTGTGGGGCTTTGGATTAAAACAATTTATTATTAGATTTATATTATAGTTTTTTAACTTATAAAAAATAATAATGAAAATAGCACAAGTGCAGCAATAACAAACTTGGTCCCTAACGAACCTCTTGTTTCCTTGTTTTTAGCTAACTCCCTCTTGAAATTAACAAGCTCTTCACTATTTAAATGACCACAATGCATACAATCTTCTTCATCAATAGGATGCTGTAACTCACATCTAGCACATTTTTTTGTGCTTTTAACCATGAAATCAACAGAACGCCCTGCGGTCATTTAATATCTCCAATCTTTATCTAGATTAATGAAAATGCTTTCAATAGATCTACTATAGCTTTCAATAAGAAAATTATTGAAACAATAAGCACCCATTTCTTTCCTTTAAAAGTCTTAATTGTTATTTCAGAATTACCAAGAACTTTTTTACCAAAATATAAACTCAAACTAACAATAAATAGTACAAGCATCAATATAGGGTTAAAATATAATTCAATCATTGTTCATAGCCTCTACTGCTCTTCAATTCTTTTCATTGTAGCTTTGTATGTATCTTCCGCAGATTTTGCACTATTTACAGCATTTATAGTTTTAGTGGTCGCAGTGTGTACAATAGCTTCTGCCGCATCTTTACCATATTTACCTGTAACAGCCCCTAAAACCTTATCGCCTGCTGAAGCTAAGTTTTGAGTTTCTGCTGAACCTCCAAGCTTTTGTGCTGTACTTTCTAACACGCCAGTAACTTTAACGCTATCGGTATCTGATTTGTTATTCCAAGCGGCAGCCATATTTTTTGCTGAATCTTTAGCCTGACTCTGACCATCGGCAAATAAAAGGCCACCTCCAGCCATTTTAAGGACACCAATTGGAGCAGCTACACCTGTAAGAGTTTCAGCGCCCCCAACAAGAAATAAAGCTCCACCAAATACCATTTCTCCCGCACTCGCTGCTAAACCTAATGAAGAAGATGCAAAATTCCCCCATTCAGCTAATGACTCTGGGTACTCACCATTAGGGTCAGTGTACTTATATGGATTATTATGAACATAAGCATATCTATTAAAACTATGAGGGTTACCAGTAAACCCAACCGGATCATTCGAGTAGAAACGACCTATAACTGGATCATAGTATCGTGCCTGCATATAACTTAAACCTAAATCTGTATCAAATTTATGTCCCGTATACCCTACTTCATCTTTAGCCATTTCAATGCTATCACCAAAAGGCTTATAGTGCATTCGTGAATCTGGTGCAGCAGGCAGCTCTCCATCTTTAGCAACTAGCTTACCACCTAAGAAAATATAGTTGGTAGGTGAATCATCGACTTCTCGATACAATAAACGACCACTCTGGCTGTACATGCTATAACTAATACCCTTGCTGTCCGTTGTTTTTACTCTACGGTTATAGCCATCATAAACATAACTATTGGTGCCAGAGTTTGTCATTTGATTAGCAAGGTTGTAATCAAAGGTACGCATGCCATTGTTAGTTACATTTCCGCGAGTATCATAACTGCTTGCTTGGTTAAAATCATAGCCGGCACTGCCGTTGCCCGTAACATTCGTTAATCGATTCGACGTTAGATTATAGGCATACGTTAAAGCGCTAGCTTTTGATGAGCTTGTATTACTGTAAGCAGTTATATTCCCAACAGCATCGTAACTAATTGCACTACTGCCAATAGCACTACCGCCCGTTGTACTAGTAAGCCGGTCTAAGCCATCATAAGTTAAATCCGTTAGGCTGTACGCACTATTGATACCATCAGTTACTGTTTCTATATTGTTTTGGTTATCGTAGGTATAGCCTAACTTCACATGATTTGTGCTATTTTTATAGTCTCGGATTTGTAAAGGCAAATTACGCGAATTTAACGTGGTTTTATGGGTTAGTCCGTTGCCATAGGTAAAAGTATCTAACAGACCATTAGCATAATAAGATGCGCCTGTTGCATACTTAGTGGTAACACTATTACTAGTACGTGTTGCTTTAGTCGCTTGACCAAACGCATTGGGCGCAAAATCTACCTGCCCAACAGCAGCATCAGGGTAGGTAAGGCTACTTAAGGCACCTAAACTGTCATAAGCATAGTCAAGTTTAAATGATTTATTATCAACGGCGAGCGTTTCCCATTTTAATAATCTAGCGCTGTTGTAATCATAGGTTTGCGTAACATTACCAGCCACTAAACTGTCTATATCCCCATTATTATCTAGTGTATACGTAACATCAGGTGAGCTATCTCCATAGGTAATGGATTGCTTAGCACCTAAGTTATCATAACCTAAAGCCACTTTTTGTAAATTTGTTGCATTGTGCGCGGTACAAGTTGAGCCACTCACCCCTTGGGCATACCACGTTATCTCACCAATGTTATTGTATTGATAATAGGTATTACCAACATCGTTTCTTTTTACCATGCAAAGCTGGTGCGCGCTGTTATATAAATTAGTTTGTGTTTGACTAATTGTTGCCGCTTTATGAGCGCCAGATTGCGTGATGCTTTCTACTTCACCAAAAACATTCACCGATAGAGATGTTGTAACACCTTCGGGTGAAATAATGTTAGTCGCTTGTTTATAACTAGGGTAACCATAAGCTAAATAAGTGGTCGTTGTATCATAATTATTAAAGTTGTTAACTTTTATCTTATTTCCAGGTAGATAACTTGTGGTTTGCGTTCCTCCATTGCTCACAACTTCACTCGATAAACGTTGCAATTCATCATAGCTATAGGTAATACCTTCAGTCTCACCTGTTGAGCTGGACAAAAATGAGCTAAAGGTTCGATTGCCATGATTATCGTAGGTAAAGTTTTTATACACACTTGTGGCACTTGCCACATCAGTGGTTAATTTCTCTATAGGCCGCATCAACGCATCATACGTTATCGTTTCTGTTAACTTTGCAGCGCCAACACATGATGTTTTATTGGTGCTTAAAGTGCATCGGCTAACGACACTTTTTGGCTGATTACTGTTTGCACCACCATCATATGACCAAGTATAAAGCGTATCTGCCCATTTAACATCGACAGGGTCGACGTATTTTAACCGACCTATTTCATCGTAACCACGATTAACAACATTACCGTTTAGATCTTTGGTTTGCGTTACCCATCCATTGTTATCAACCGATTGTGTTGCATTCATCGTTCCCGTTAAGTAACGCTTAGGATGAGTAATTGTTTGCGCTTGACCTCTTTTGTAACTTGTAAAGGTCTTATATCGATTTGCTGCTGTATCGCCATGGGGTATTTTTTGATTATATTCTATTTTTTTTACGGTGCCATCAGTGTGATACTCGTTATACCTTTTCTGCCAAATGCCAAATGCTTTTTCTTCATAAGGTAAACTTAATGTCGCATAATCAGCACTTCCGACACTATCACTATGGTAGGTCGTTTCGTTAACGGTTGTGTAATTAGCATCAGATGTACTTATTTGAGTGGTCGTTGGTAAATTCAAAACCCAATTAGTAACATCATGGTCGAATTCATATTTGGTGTAACGCGTATTGCTGCCTTGCGTTTCATTGTACTTAGTTAACTCACCATATTGATTGTACTCAGTAAAGTTGGTTGTATAGGTTGTATAAGTACCATCTGTGTTCATTAAGGAGGTTACTTTACTCAGCATCAACATTTCAGAACACAATGGTCGGCTAGTAACACCTACATAACCATAATATGGTGGATTTGCGTGTATTTCACAGCCATAATCACCTAATCTACGCTCGTCCCACGTATAATTTTCGGAAAAAACCTTTGTATGGGCTCTAAAATCTCCACGTTGTACAGCAAGTCCATTTATTTTAGGCCCTAAATACCCTGCAACACTTTTAATTTTTCCCATTTTAGAAAAGCTACGATATATATAATATTCCGTAATGAAATCTTTATTAAGCGTATAATCATATTCCGTAACAAGGGTTCTACCTTCAGGATATAAAGCGTATCCAAACACCCGTGTTTGAATGCCTGGACCCGATATAGTTTTGAACGCCACATTTTTACTATTTAAATCCTCCAATAAAGGGTTTAAGTCATATACAACCTTTAATCCTGTGGGCATAGTTACTGAGCTTAAACCAACGCCGCCTGTATACATTAAAAATTCATATGACGTTTCACGACCTTCTGCATCAATAAACTTCTCAAAATATCCATTGGCTTTATACTTATATTCTAATGTTTTACCTGAATAGGTTATTGAGCTTAATCTTATTGAATTACCAACTGTTTCATAATTAAGTGATACCGTTTGGCCATCACTTCTTGTTATCGTTCTAACATTATTGATACGCTCAGAATAACGAATATAATTCCCAAACCTGTCATTGATTTCGATTATCCCTCCTGTTAATGAATAGATATGCTTTCGACCATCAGGAAAAATTAACGTCGGAAGCTCAGGTGTTCCTTCACAAACGAGAATAGACTTATCATCAAAAGCAACTAATGCGCCTTCTGGGAGATCTGCCGCATTAGCATATCCAAACGGCTTAACATTTCTCCCTCTTTTTCTATATTTAACTTTGTGTACACTCCCCAAACACTCAAAATCAGTAGTTGGGTATTTTTCAGCACCCAGTGTTCCCGGCAAATAAGTCTCGGTAGCTATGTATCCTGTTGAATAGTCAAGTGAAAAACCACCTCCAGAAAAACCATCTTGAATCCGCTTAATAATAATATCCATGCCATTATTGCCAGGAATAAATACGTCATTATATTCAAGCTTTAGCTTCAAGGCCTGAAGGTCTATATACTCATTTGGAAAATCTGAAATATAGTCTTTAATTAAGGTTTTCTGCTGTTCTTGCTGATCTGCCGATAGCCCTGTACCACCAATACCAATACCAGTATCGGTATAGGTATCGCTATAGGCTTTTTGAGAAGTTAGCGAAAATAATAACACCGCTGTTATAACGACTAATAATTGCTTCAGGTTTTTATGTAAACTACTCATTATTGTACATCTCCATTGATATCCGTCTCAGCCACAGGCGATCCTAATGAATCCGTATGAATAAAGGTAACAGTTCGGTGTGACACATCGTAACCAATTGCAGTTTGGCTAAACGAAATCTCTTCCGGTGCATTTTTGTTAGCGAGTTTAAAATCTTCCAAAGCATCTCCACCAAACTCACCAAACTCAATACTGTAATTACTTTCACTTTCCGTATAGCTACTCCATTCTTCTTGAGTCGGAAATATTTCAGTAATCACCCAAACACCTGATTCTTTGCTGATTTTCATATACTTATCACCTAAACGTCCAGGAAGTTGTATATAAAGATTATTTGCATCCGTTTGATAAACGACAGGTTTGGCATCAATAGCAAAGCTTTGATATCGCTCCCAACCAGCCCCTCCACCAAGGCCATTATCATGTGGTTGAAAATAAATACGATATGGTACGCCTGCCACTAGTGCATTCTTTTGCGCCTCGCTAAAGGTATAATCAGCGACTTTGGTCACGTTATTATAATTAGCCCAAATCCAGCTGCCTACCCAAGCTTTTGTGTCATCATTATAAAGTCGAACACCTACCTTCGTCACTTGGTTACTACTATCTCTAGCATTCGACGCTTTAACATATAAAGGCTCATCAAAGGCGTACCTAAAATCTTGAGCGGGGAAGTCGACATCAATATCTGACTTGTCATTGATGTGTACACTTACCACGTCTGTGCCTGTTAAACCGTCATTATCTGTAACGGTTAACTGAAAAGTCAGTGTAGTGTCTGCACTGACTTCTGGTGTGGTAAATGTGGTTGTCGCACTAGTTTTATTGACCCAAGACTCTACATCTGGCCCGGTAAGTTGTGTCCAATCATAAGAAACGATAGTACCATCAATATCTGTTCCTGAGCCTTGAATACTCACCTCTGTTTGCCATTCCATTGCATTTATATCATTGCCTGCGCTTGCACTGGCCGTTGACAAAATACGTATTGAAACAGCTTCGGAATGATTTCCACAACCTGCTGAGTTACATGCTTGAACCGTATACGTGATAAGCCCTCTATTATTATGCCAGTTACCGGGTAAAAATTTTGGTTCACGCGTCCTATACATGCGACTAGTCACTTGCCCTTCGTCATCTTCTATATGTTCAGACACCATGTAAAAAATGCCAAACGGACTGTTTAGGTCTATAAATCGTTGCCAAGTCAAAGCATAATTCGTATTGGTTTGCTCTCCTGCAATGGCTAAATCAGTAGGAGCACCGTTGGGCTTTTGTATGTCAACATCCAAAACACTCACATCTACGGGCTCTGAATAGTCACTGCAACCTAAAGCATTACAACTTCGCACTTTATAAGAATAGTTACCTCCTTTTGATTCAACCCTTCTTACAGCATTGTTTCCGCCATTCCAAAATGTTTTCATTAGATGGTTAATTTCAGGGTCGTACGATGCGCCTTCAACAGCTTCAGCCGAAAAGGTACACGTATCAGGAGAAGTAACATCCAAGGTAAATTCATTATACTTCGTAACCGCCACGCTCTGATTAACTGACGTAATTGACAATGGCTCTGGTAGCGAACACACCTTAACGCCAAACGAACTACCATTAGCGCAGCCTACGTTGTTACAGGCTTTTAAACGAAAGAAATAACTCCCTTGTTTTAACTTTATTGGTGAAGTTGTGACATCAAAATTCCAAGGTAGCGTGACAACTGATTGGTTACTCGTTCCATCGGGCGCCTGATAATATTGAGTTAACGAGAAATAATTAATTTCACTTGCGGTATATTGTCTCGACATGTTTTTCAAATAAATTTCGTCACCAACAAAAAAACGAATATTGCCATTGTAGAACTTTCCGTGCTTTTTGCTCTCAATGTATTCGAATACACCACTATTATTTTTTTTGGGTTGAACTGCAGCAACATTCCAACTTTCAGGGTACTTTTCGTTAAAAGGTACTTCCGATGGTTCAAAATAAACTACATTATTCCAATCGTAATCAGCCCCTAGCGATGTACATGAATACCAATTCTCTGGCTGTGAACAACTCGTAATTTTATGGTGATTTGGTCGACCATTTACCATGCTTGCAACATAAGTTGTAGAATTGCTCACGCCTCGCCAAAGGTTTTCTCTATACCAAGAGCCATCGTTTTTCAATAGCGCATACTGCTCGGTTGGTAATGGTGCCCATGAAATTCGAAAACTTTGACCATATACTAGTTTTTCAGCTGGTATGTTAAACGGCACAACATTTAGTTTGATAAAAGGGCTATAGGCACTGCAACCACTATTGTTACAAGCGCGAATTCTATATTTATAACTACCCTTTGGTCTTGAAAGGATAACGGAAGTTGGGTCGTCAGTATAAATAGTTGTTATATTTGTACTGGAAATTTGCTCAATTTGGTAATGGGTCGCAATATTGCCATTCGTGGATGAATCCCAAGTAAGCTGAAAAGGGAAATCGGGAAAAGATGATATAGGCGGTGTTAACGTCGGTATTGATGGCGCTGTTTGTGCAACGTTCACACTAATTTCAGCAGCTTGGCCACAAAAATCCCAAGCATTACAAGTTCTCACACGATATGTGTACTCGCCCGAAAATAACGGCGTTACATTAGTAGCAATGTTGTTTACGCCTGAGAGATAAGTAATAGGCTCATAATCAACAATAATACCATCAGGGTTGATTTCTTGAATACGATACTCGGCCCCCTCGACTAAGTCGGCAGTTAAGTGTTGCCACATTAATGAGAATGTTTGCCCTTGCGTTGGAGAAGGAGCTACCGATAAATTGGTGGGCATAACCGGCACCGCAAAAACATTGATTGTCTTTGCTATACCCAAAGGGCTACAACCATGGCTATTACACGCTTTATAAGCTATATCGTGGGAGCCAACGTCTAATGCATTTAAACTTCGGTTTAAATTGGCTTCAACATTACTTTGGTCAATATAGTTACCATCGACATAAATTTGATAATAATCAGCAAATGCAACCGTTTTCAGCCCTACATTAAAAGTGTTGCTTGGTATGGAATCTAACGTTAGGGGCATAAATATCGGTGCGGCTGGTTCAACATTATTAGCCACAGCAGGAGGATTTATTTGAATTACTGTCGAAGCTACCGGAGAACCTATTCCTCCAATAGTTCCCATATTTTGTTTACTGCTAGATAAAAAAATGCCCCATTCACCTTCTGCTGGCAGCTCTAGAGTAACACTGTAGTTGTCAACACCTACTTTAACGGGCTCTAAATAAGAAAGCAGTTCGAAACCACTCGGGTTGCTAAGTTTCATTATATAACGATTTCCAAGCGTCTCAATATCAACAGGGTTTTGCCAGCTAATCGTTATATTGTCACCTAACGTTGCACTGGATGTAGAAGCTGTGAAATTAGTCAAAGCATCATGCAATATAAAACTATCTCTCTTAGTTGCTGCAACTATTGCACTATAATCACTACAGCCGACCACATTACATGCGCGAATTTGATAATCGAAACTGCCTTCTAAGGTTTCAGCTTTTAGCGTTTTATCGTCAAACGTTTGAGTTTCTACCCCATTAAACAGCTCATAATATTCCGCCCTCGGCGTATTGCACCAAGATAATTTGCGCTGATATCTCGATGCATAAAAACATGCAGGGGTAAGTGGTTTTAATAATAAAGAAAGTGGGTTCACTTGAACCACTTCTATATCTAATACATCAGAAAAGCTGCAACCATCATTATTACAAGCTTTTACACGATAAGAGTATGGAGCAGCGACCCTATTTTCTATCAGGCTGGTATTTAAACCTTGATATATGCTCTCAAAATCATAGCTTGTTGTACTAAACAACTGCAACTGATAGTTAGTAACTCCCGAGCCAACAATATTATCATCCCAAACCAATTCAAAATCACTATTTGAGGATATTTCAGCCTGTGCATGCTGTGCAATAAGACTCGGTTTTGCAGGTATCGCCGCAAAAACGATAGAGGATCCGAGCAAAAAATAAAGTGTTGTGTTGATCAACGCCTTAGAAATTGAACTAACGCCCTTGAGTAAGTGCGCACTGCTTATATTCATACGAAATTCCCTTTATGTGTTCTTTGTGCTAAATAGAATGTTTTAAAATGTTGTTGGGGGTGCAATCGCGGGTAAACGCCTAAATCACAGAGTTATAACACTGCACTTTACTGAGCCCAGCCGAGTAATACTCAGTGATAGTTGAATCAGGGATCTTTCTTGCTTTTGCTTTTGAAAAGAAACAAGGGGCGGGTATTCTGTGGAATTCTCGTACTAAAATATTTTTAATAGCAGTAGAAAATATGCTATTAAATGTAGCGATGAATACATCAAATACTACTCTCATCTTTGTTCCTTGTATGTACAACTTTAACATGTTCTATGAAGGCCAAATCTTAGCACTCAAAATATGCGGTGCGCAAAATAACAACTTATTGTTTTTTTTTGCAAGCTTTATGTTTAATTAATTGCTGCGATTTACTGATATTCCTAGTAATTATGACCGCACTGAAGAGATAACCTTATTCACCGTTGATGTAATAACACCGTTGATGTAATAATCTCTTTAGCTGGGGTATAATCGCTATACCCTGTAGGGTTAAACACCTTTAGTTTATATTGATGAGCCTCTTCTCCTGAGCCACGATAGACAATGGTAGACTTCCCCCTCACCACTCTTCAATTTCATATTCGTAATTTTGATATATTGAAGGTCGTCACTCAACAAAAAACGCCTTATTGGTGTAAGCCACTGGCTCTATATCTTTTCTTTCCATAGTTCGAATTTCACTATTCCTAGCACCAGTAAGAGCAAGGGCTTTTATAGTATTGATCGTAGATGGATTACACTTTGTTCTATCCAAAGCTAAGAAGAACGACTGAATTTCTTCAATACTCGGTGTGCGCTCTCTAGGTTTTGAAGCAACACCAATAGAGTCTGTTTTCACTGTTAAGTTATGTGAGGGAATAAAGCCCCTATCCTCACAAAAGTTCAAACATGTTTTGAACTTTTTAACCATCCCTTGAGCATTAATAGGCGTGGAATATTCAGAAATCTTATCAAAGTAAGTTACCCACTCTTTTTTAGTAATCAGGTGTACGGGTTTGGTCCCTGCTTCTTTAACATGACGCCTCATGCTGTATTCATAATGCTCTCGGGTGGTTTGTTTACCTATTCTATTGTACTTTTCTAAGAACTCTTCGACACATGATTCTAGATTAGGTTGATTTAAAAGAGCCAACTTATCTTCTTTTATTTCACGTTTATAAACTTTAATGTCATTACCTGTTTCTAGTATTCGCCTTAATTCAATGAGTTCAATTCGGGCGTTTTTTAATGACAATGAAGGATAAGAACCCAAATCATATCGGCAAGCTTTACCTTCAAATCGGTACCTATATTGAAAGACAACCTTCCCTTTTGGTGATACTCTCACACTCAAGGCATCTCTATCTTTAACTTCGATTAATTTATCTCTAGTTTTATTATGAAGAGATAGTAAATGTTTATCTGATAATGCCATGTGTCACCTTGTGCTTTTATGTACACAACACATAATATTTTATGTACGCACATTTGTACACATAAACCTGTAAAACAGACAAAACGTAGACAAACAGAAGCGAACAAAAAAACACAAAATAAAGATGTAACCAATTGATTAAACAAGATATAAGAAAACAAATGCACCATAAAAACAACAGCAACGAACAAGGCACAATCCTCTGGCACGATTATGAGCTTCATAACATAATCGATTGATTCAATTACATATAAACAAAACAAACCTAGATATGATGCACAGCGTGATGCACACATCTTTAACGGTTTTCCTTTCAATGACTTACGGGTAATTCACATAAAAATCAACATCTTGTATCATAACCGCCTAGAATTATGAAACTCTGGTCGTTACTACAAAGTCCGACTAAATTTGTTACTCACTTTATAACAAAGATAAGTAAGCGATCATCTAGGGTGTATAACACCCAATGCAAGCCGATGGAGAGACTCGAAATAAAACACCAACAGGTTGTTTAATAAAAACATTATCACTACGAAAAATCATCAGTACTACTTTTGGTGCTAGTAAATATAAAAATCAAAACCGACCTATAGAAGTATACTTTATGGATCTCGATTATTTAATTAATGAATAACCAACACATTTATTACTTCTTATCAGTAAATTCTTACCCTATATATTCTCTGTAAAATTCACCGTATTCTGCTTGGCTGTTGTTATTATTGTTTAGGGTATCCCATTCACTTGTGCTGGCTTTTTTACAAGATGCCCCTCGCCTTATATAAACCATGTTATCAGCAGTAAATGCATTGCAACGGCTTGATTTTGAAACCTCTACTACAACTAAGTCTTGCCCTCTTATTCGTGCAGCATTAATTTCAAAACAACTGCTTATGCTTAAGGTTTCATTTAAGCGTTTTTGAATGTCTGCAATATATCCTTGTATGTCATTTTTATATTGTTTTTTTAGACGTGTTGCTAACCCCTTAACTTCACCATCATCATTAACGCCAAAAATAAGTTTTCCTCCTCTGTGATTTGATAAAGCACAAACCGTTTTCTCCAAATCCACTGTCTTGCTTCCCAAATCACGAAAATCAATGTCAGCCTTGAACTCCACGACCTCCCCCTCTCCAGAGTCGATAGCAGCTTCAATCTCTAGACGATACTTGTCTGCTCCCTTTGATTTTTTACTTGGGTGTAAATTATCATTAGTCGCTATAAAATCTATTACCTCATGTTGTTTTGTAACTAAAAATAATTCATATTCTTCAACGTCTTCAATACAGAAGTCCAGTGGCGTATCTTCATTGTGAATTACGTCAGTTCTTTCGTTGTTTTGCCTATAGTACCCGACAATCCCAACATCACAGCTCCTTTCAATTGATAGGGCTTTACCCTTTGACTGTAAACGTCCGCGATAATCTTCAATATCAATAAATAGAAGTCCCTTCTCTCCACTATTTGTTACATAATGCTCAGGGATATCTGCTAGTTCTTTTATCATTTGCCCGACATTTTCAAAGAAAGGAAGACCAAAGCCTATTAATTTCTCATAAGGGATTTGAACTTCTTCACTGACCTTGACTTCAACTCTACGAATAGGCCAAAATTTATTGTCTAATAAACAGGGAATTAGTTGTTCTTTCCAATGATCTTTCTCAAGCTTCTTTAACGCTGGATAATCTGAATCGATATGAAGACCTTCGCCCGTTAGAGATGTAAAAAGTTGCTCATAGTTGGTGGTAGTTAGTTCTCTCGTAATAAATGCACACTTCGGGTAGTTCATTGATACTACTTCAACTGGCTTTGACGATATTTTACCTGCGGCAAACTTCCAGCCTTTATCTGTACTATGCTCTTGTTTAGTATACAAGGCAGTTACAAATAACTTTATAGGGTGCAGAACATCAGTGTACCCATTAATGATGCCCTCAATTTGCTCTGTTGATAGGTTATACCGTTCTTTATAATTCAATGTATCTCGCCTTTATTACTTCTAAATACTGCTTGATTTATTTAACCTAATTTAAAGGCTTTCAACAACACTTATTCAAAGTGTTGTTAAGTTTTTATGATTTAAGTCTCTTTAAATTCATAAAAACTACTAATATTCCTGAGATATCTAAACCACATACTTCTAATTATGTTTTGCTAAAGCCCATGTAACGAGAAAAAGGTTATTTGAATAAAAGCATTCTAAACCTAACCACATGTAACTTGTAACGGTTCATATAACTTGTAATTAACTTGTGATGTCCCAATGTCTATAAATATGTTGCTAGATTGAGAATAATAAAAATGGCATTAGAAGCAGGCGGTTATGCAGAAAAACTAGGGAATAGGTATGAAGCAAACTGGATAGCTTATCAATTGCTTCGCTTACTAGAAGAAAAGTTAACCTGGGTAATAGTTGAGCCTATAGGAGAAGATGAGGTAGGCGTCGATGTTGTAGTGGGTTTACCTAATAATATATCGCAGCATCACCAATGTAAGGTTGGGAGTGGCAATAGCGAATACTGGACAATACCTCAGCTTAATCAATCGAAAATTTTAAGCAATGCTAAATATCAAATTGATAGAGGAAACACTGAATTTCACCTTGTATCTCCTTTAGCTTGCAAAGTGATTACTGATCTAGGAGAAAGCGCCTTAAACAGTAACGGGGTCGCTCAAGATTTTGTTAAACATCAAGTAAAAACGAGCCAAGAAAGAATTAAAGCTTTTAACTCTATTTGTACATATTTAGCGTTGGATGAAAATGATGATATCGATATATTAAAAGCGATTCAATTTCTAAAACGGTTCAAAATAACACCGTACATCATCAATCAATACACTAAAAACGAGCTCGAAGATAAAGCTTCAAACTTGTTTTCTGGTGAGCCAATCAAACTTATTAACTTTCTCAAAAATTATGCCGTTGAATATAATAAATTAAGACGCAAAATAACCTTGCAAGAATTAGATTTAGACCTTAAATCTAGCGGGTTTAATCCTAAATTAATCCCTGATGACAGTAGAATATCACCTGTAATTGAACGCCTTTCCACTGACTTTCAAGAATCGATAAAACCGTTTTTAATTTCTAATCAATTAATACCAAGAACTGAATTAAATGAAATTACTGATTCTGTTCATCAGAACGCTGTCACCTTAATTAAAGCAGAAGCAGGCATGGGGAAAAGCGCTCTATTGCTTGAATTACATGAAACGCTTGGCTCTCAGAATATTATAAGTGTACCTGTAAGGTTAGACCGAAAACGACCCGAAAATAACGCCGATGCTTTCGGAGTTTCTTTAGGTTTTCCATACTCACCTGTACTTAGTTTAAGTAAGTTTGCTAATAGTAAAAAAATTGTTGTGATTTTAGATCAGCTAGATGCTATTCGATGGACAGCAAGTCATTCCAATAATGCTTTACAAGTTTGCCAAGAATTAGTCAGACAAGTGCTTTCACTTAGAAAAGAAGGTGTTGATATCAACATAGTCATGGCATCAAGAAATTTTGATATTAGTGAAGATGTTGCGTTATCGAGTTGGATTAACAGCTTAGATAACGAATTAAAAGAAATTTACGTTTCTAATTTAGATGAAACTGTTGTTGAATCACTGATTTCACCTTTTGAAAAATATAAAACGTTAGCTGAGGAAAAAAAGAAAATACTACAAATACCGTTATGGTTGAGCATTTATCTTACCATAGCCCAACGTACCCAATCGGCTCCGCAATTTAACAATAAATTAGAGCTAGTTAAAAGTTATTGGGAAGACAGAATAAGCCTTATCAGTACTTTCGGCATTACAGAGCAAGATTCGAGGCGGCTTATAGATGAGGTTGTAGTATTAATGACAAGTAAATCTCGTTTGTCCATCTCCGAAAACACCTTAACAATCGGCTCAAAAAACACCCTGCAAGCTTTATTATCAATTGGACTGTTAGCTAAGCAAAACCAACGGATTAGCTTCAGGCATCAAGCTTTATTTGATTATCAAGTAGGAATAAAACTCTTCAATGCTGGAGTATCATCCCCTTCAACCCTTTTGGATGAAATTGGCGACTTTAACAATCAAACCCTAACTAAAAGGGAACATCTTAAATACGCTTTAAATATGCTTTTAGATTCAGAGCAGCGTGAGTTTTGCTTATGTGCCACGGCTATATTACAAAGTAAAAGCATTCGTTTTCATTTGAAGTATTTAACTTTAAACATTATTAAAGAAATTACGACCTTAACAAAACCAGCTAAAGTAATGATTGATGAAATTATTGCACAGCCAGATTTACAGTCAAAATTTTTATCTAATAGCTGTTATAGAAATCACAATATTATTCAATATCTCTCCGTAAATGGAACTTTATCAAGATGGCTAAATGGAGAGGATAATGAATTAATGAATACTACATTAAAACTCTTAAGCTCTATCGCAGAATCAGCTCCTGAGCTTGTAATAACCGAATTAAAGCCATTTGTTGGTGTGTCTGAGCTATGGAACAACAGAGTATACAAGGGTCTTTGTTGGAATATAGAGGAAGACCCTGATGAAATTTTTAGCCTGAGAGTCGAGTTGCTCTCATTAGGATGTAATGCAGACTTTATTAATTGGAAAGCTATTGCTAAAAATAAGCCTGAAAGAGTACTGACATTAATTGAGTTAATGTTAGTTCATTACAAAGATGTGCTTTGCATACCTAGATACTCCCCAGAAGCTAAAAAGCTAGAAAAATTTGCTAGAAGAGATAATTGGTCTTCATCTGAATTAGAAGGAATAAATAATCTCACTAAGGAAATACCAGAAATAACACTTTGTCGTTTATTGAAAATCATCAATAGTTTTGTTGATGAGCTTGATGATGAAAATATTACTTACCAATGGTTGTATAAAGACAAGTACTCTAATTACGATTCTGTAAACAGCTTAACAAATGGTGTCTTTTCAATTATTGAATTATCAGGTGAGCAGTTATCTTCTAATCCTGAACTCTTAATGGAATTAATTAAGCCATACTTAATTAGCTCTAACCCTGTACTTATTCATCTAGTAGCTAAACTATTACTAAATCTATCACTTGAATATTCGGATACCGTTATTGGGTGGTTGCTAAACGCACCTAAACCTAAGTTTATTTGTGGGAATACTTATATTGAACCAAAATGGATTCTTCCTGGGAAGCTCATCGAAAAATTTTCAAGTAATTGTTCTGAAGCTTTATTTAAAGCACTTGAAAAAGAGATTTATTACTTCGCTTCTACAAAGGATATCGACAAAATAAAATGGCGATTGGAGCATCGACGTCAAGGGTGGTATTACAGCTACTGGGGTGAAACGCAGTATTTCTTATTACCTAAATTATCAAAAAATAGAGTTTCAAATAAATCTAATGAACTCATTCATGTATTAAATAGAAAGTTTTCTACTTACAGTGAAAAAGATTTTTGCTCTGCACATAACCATTCTGGAGGGATGGTAACGTCCCCTCTCCCTTTAGGAAATTTGTTATCAGATAAAAGCTGGAAAAAAATAATATTGACCCCTGAAGATCAAGTAAACACTAGAAATTGGAAGCAAATTGGTGAAAAAACTATTACAGAAGTTAGTGTTGAACAGTTTTCCCGTAGTTTAGACTCTGCGGTAAGGAATGAGCCAATTCGTTTTGCAAATTTAGCTTTATCTCTACCTGTAAATATACACAAAAATTATATTGAGTCTTTTTTCTCTGGCCTTTCTGAAAAAGATTCCAATAGAGTAAGTGAAAGCTACCGCGACAAGTGGCACTTATGCTCTGTAGAGCTAACTGAAAAAGTCATCAATCATTTTAATTCTGATAATTATGAGCATTCATTGGTCAGATTATTAGAAAGTAGAATTGCAGAAAACGGATGGTCAGATAAGGCAAAAGAGCTATTGTCTGAAATAGCTAAAAATGCAAAAGATCCTAGTTTTGATAAATTAAATATTAGAAATATCAAAAAAAGTGATAGTGCTGCTGAAGCGGATATCGAAACACTTAGAAGTAATGCTATTAATTGTGTAAGAGGTATAGCTTACCGAGGTGTCTCACGTATTTTTTGGGAAGACAAAGAGTATGCCTTAAAGAACAAGCACGTCATAGATGATGCTATTGGTGACCTTCATCCAGCAGTAAACTTTACTACAGTAGACTTATTACTCCCCATGTCTAATTATGCAAATGATTACGCTCATAAAAAATTCCTAGAACTTTGTAACAAAGATCTTCGCATGGTATGTGGTTACGAAGCGCATCATTTTTTTAATCAAGGATTTGAAGATGAAAATAAGCATCAATATGTCGAGTTAGTATTAAGGATGTTAAATTCTTCATTTAAAGATGTTAGAAAAGAAGCCGCACGACAAGTCTACGCAAGATGGTTTTTTAGCGACCTTTTTGAAAATGAAGTAAGCTTGATAGTAAATGGCGATAGCGGTTTAATGGAAGGTTGTGCATCTGTAGTTCAACAATTTCTAGGTGAAGATAAGTATCATGAAAAAATTCATAAAATAGAGTCTGCCTATAATGCTCTTGTTAATTGTGAAAATGAAGACATATTACGAATGGTGGGAGGCTGTGTTAGTGATGACAGTTTTTGGACAAAGCATAACTCAAATCTATTATTTGAAATATTTGTGAAGTCTAAAGCAGCGAAACATTGTTTATGGGACTTGTTTTATAAACTAGAAAACCACTCTGGCAGTATTGCCGATTTTGGCAATCACTTATTAGAGCTGATTACTAATTTAATAAACGATTCAGCTGATGACAAATCAAACCAGCAAATGAGTATACGTGAATCATCAATAATCACGGTGTTACAGCGTCTTTATGATGAAGCTAGTGAAGACGAAGATAAGGCAGCCATAAATACATGTTTAGATATTTGGGATAAGTTACTTCAATCAGAAATCTACAGTGCTATTAATGCGGTGAATGAACTAGATAAAGGGCTTCTTAATTAACCTTTTATCTACATATAAAAACACTTAATCATGAGACTCCACCAACAAAATCAAACCTCACACTCTATATTTTAAATATTTAGTTAGTTTAACTTTTTTACATTGCCCATGTTAAACTAAAAAAACTTATTTTCATTTGAATTACATAGTAATTCTCATCAACTTTATCATAAAAAATATGCAAACAAAGCTAACCGTACAAATAGACGATAAAAAAAATAAAATATACTCACCTCTAAAGAATAATTGGTTTGTTAAAACGCCCGAAGAAATTGTACGCCAGGAGTATATATGCCGATTAGTAAATAACTATGGGTTTTCTCTTGAGCAAATGAAGCAAGAAGTGACTGTAAGTAATTCATCAAGAGGTCAAGGAAGAGCTCAAGCAGATATAGTAATTTGGAAAAGCAAAGAAGATAAAGATGCAGAAAACAACGCTATTATCGTCGTTGAATGTAAAGCTGAAAATATTACTATACGAGAGGAAGATTGCTTTCAAGGCGTAAATTATGCGAGTTGGGCAGGAGCTAAGTTTGTAGTCACTACAAATTTAAAAGAGACACGAATATTCAGGCTTAGAGATAAAAAAATACCAACCCGTCTAGAAGAAATAATAGATATTCCAAATGCCAAGATGGTCAATGATGATAAAAAAATTGAGTCTCTATTAAATCAAACAAAATCTTTTACTCGTGACGAGTTCTCAAGGCTATTACTTAATTGTCACAATGTCATCCGAAATAATGACAAACTATCTCCTGAAGCAGCTTTTGATGAAATAAGTAAGATTCTCTTTGTAAAAATCAGATATGAAAGAGACAACTCAAAAACTCAAATTTTTTCAAAAGACCAGTTTTTAGCTGATAAAGAATCTTACGACAGACACAAATCCAAAGATAGCAGACCTTTTTATCAACAATTGTTCGAGAGTACGAAGGAAGATTATAAAGATGAAGATTTGTTTTCAGAGAATGAAACAATAAAAATTCGTGAAAACAGCTTTGAAGAAATAGTGGAGAAGTTAGAGACATACAATCTTTCAACAACTTCTGATGATATAAAAGGAATTGCTTTCGAGCAATTTTTAGGTCGTACATTCAGAGGAGAGTTAGGGCAATTTTTTACCCCAAGAACGGTTGTTGACTTTATGGTTGAAGTCCTTGACCCAGAAGAGAATGAGGTTATTTGTGACCCATGTTGTGGATCAGGAGGTTTTTTGATAAAGACCTTTGAATATATAAAAGCTAAAATTGAAAACGAAATCCACCTACAAAAAGAAAAAATAAAGCAAGACTATTTTGATGATGAGTACTTCAAACTACCAGAGAAGAGTCAATCAAAAATAGATTCAAAAGTTAATGATTTATTTCATAAACTCAATCAAGAGCTAGATATAAAAAACCCAAAAAGTAGACTTAAAGTGCTATCTCATGACTGTATCTTCGGGACAGATGCAAACCCAAGAATGAGTAGAACTGCAAAAATGAATATGATTATGCATGGTGATGGTCATGGTGGAGTTCACCATAATGATGGGTTACTTAACGTCAATGGCATTTTTGAAAATCGCTTTGATGTCATTCTTACTAATCCACCTTTTGGGTCTCGTGTAGATAAAAGCTTAAAAATCACAGAGGCTGATAAGTATACCGATGAAAATAGAATAAAGATTTATAAGGAAAGATACGGTGAAGCTTATTCAGGTGCTTTAAGGCAGGTTAATGATAACATCGGAGAGCCTCTTTTAAATCTCTTTAAAACAGGAAAAATGAGTTCCCTAACAGAAGTCTTATTCATCGAAAGATGTTTAGATTTATTAAAGCCAGGTGGAAGAATGGGAATTGTATTGCCCGAAGGTGTTCTAAATAATACTAATTTGCAAAAAATAAGAGATTTTGTTGAAAGCAGAGCAAAGATAGTTTTAATAACGTCTATACCTCAAGATGTATTTATTGCAAGTGGAGCCACTGTTAAACCAAGCTTACTATTTTTCAAAAAGTTTACTGATGCAGAAACAACCGAATGGAATAATATAACAACACAAGCAGATTCTGATATCACAGAAAAATATTCAGCTAGGACAGAGCCTTTAACATCAAAACTTTTGTTAAAAGGAAAAGAAGCGCCAGATGCAAATGAAAAAAAATCAATTAGAAAAGAACTAAAAGACCTCAATACTAAAATAGCTGCTGAAGTTAAAGCTCTTGTGAAAATAAATTTCGACTATCAAATCCCTATAGCAGAGGTGAAAAAGGCAGGTATCAGTACAACAGGTTCGCAAATAGAAAATGAACTTAAGCCACTAGCGGAAGAATTTCTCTTACATAGAAAAGCAAATAAGCTATGGGAAAATAGTGAAAACAGCATAGATTACAAAATTGATGAAAAAGAGGTTTTGCATAGGGTGATTTCTAAGCACTCTGATACCAACTCTCAAAAATCTGAAATATTTTACCAATAAAATTATTATGCAAATTATGACAACCAACAATAAATCAACCTTGAATTTTTCCAGCTTTAAAAGGTTAAAGTTTTGGGATTATTATACCCTAAGTAACAAAGCCAAAATCCTTTCTGATTATCCACTAGTTGAATTATCAGAAGTACTAGAACAAAGACGAACATCTATAAAAATTAGTGACTCAGAACTATATAAAAGATGTCGAGTAAGAGTTAGAGGAAAAGGAATCATTTTAAGGGATGAAGTTCTAGGAAAGGAAATAAAAACCAAAACACAATACCTCTGTAAACAAGATGACTTTCTAGTTGCCGAAATAGATGCAAAGGTAGGGGGGTATGGAATTGTTCCAAGAGAATTAGTTGACGCGATTGTTAGCGGCCATTATTTTTTATTTGAAATCAATAAAAATAAACTTTTACCTGAATTCCTTTCTATTTTGAGTCGCTGTAATGGGTTTTCAAAACAAGTGAAAGCTACAGGTAGTACTAATTATGCAGCAATACGACCATATCATGTTTTAGAGTACCTTATCCCCCTTCCTAATTTAAAGACTCAAAAGCAAACCATTTCATCTTACAAACAAAAAATGGATTTAGCTCGAGAGCAAGAAAAACATGCCAAAGATTTGGAGCAAGAGATTGATGCATATTTATTAAATATATTAGATATAGAAAAATCACCTCCAGAAAAGAAAAAAGAAGTTTTAAATACTGTTCAATTTAAAGATGTCGATAGGTGGGCTATTGATTCCATTGGTAGAATATCAAAAATTAAAGCTAAATTTCGAGGAAAGTACCCATTAGTAACTTTCAGAAACTTAATTCATTCATACCAATATGGGTTATCAGAGAAGTCTAGTAAGGAGAGTATCGGCCCTCCCATGTTAAGAATGAATAACATTAATAATTCAGAGCTTATTCTTGATAACTTGAAGTATATTAAAATTGATGACAATACGTTTAATAAATATAAATTAAACTCTGGAGATCTTTTATTTAATAGAACCAATAGTAAAGAACTTGTAGGTAAAACTGCTCTTTACTATTCTGATGAAGGCTATACTTTTGCATCATATTTAATAAGGGTTGTGATTAACCAACAAAAGGCTAATAGAGAGTATATTAATTTTCTATTTAACTCTTCAATTCTTCAATTTCAAAAAAACTTGATAAGCAGACAAATAACAGGTCAAGCCAATATTAATGCTCAAGAAATGCAGGAACTTTTGTTTCCTTTGCCCTCTATTGAAAAACAAAATGAAATTGCGGCTCATATTTCTAAAGTAAAAAGTAAAATCAAAGAGTTAAAAATCAGTTCTGCTCATAATAATAAAATGGCTATTGAACTTTTCGAAAAGAAGGTATTTAACAGTTAATGAAGTTAAGAACACTACATATAGAAAGCCGATTTAAGAATATTAACGGCCTTAAAATTGATTTTACAAATAAAGATGGATTAACTGTAATTATTGGTAATAATGGGACAGGAAAAAGCAACCTATTGGAAGCCATAAGTAGCATCTTTGCTGGTTTATATAATCAATCACTTAACCCAATTTTTAATTATTCAATCGCATATGATATAGATGATAATAGAGTCGAGATTAAGTTTGATGTGAAATCTCAACATTACTCCTGCAAAGTTAATAGCATTGAAGATAATATAAAGCCTGAGTATACCCCTAATCAAGTCATATCATGCTATAGCGGTGAAGAAACAAGATTATGGGATACTTATTTCAGCCCTTTTTATAAAGCTTATATTGATGCAATAAGGGGTATGTCTATTCCAAACCAGCCACTTGTTTTCATAAATAAATATTATTGGGAGATCGCATTACTTACGTTTCATTTTTATGATTTTGATGTTTTCTCTGATATCAAAGAGTTTTGTCAAAAACAATTAAAGGTACATACGGTTAACTATATTGAGTTTTCTTTTGATGTTAAGAAAATAGATTCATGGGAAGCTAACCCCATTGTAGATTTTGTAAATAAAATCAACCCAAGTAAGGATTCGGTTGTAAAGCTAAGCTTGGAGGAACTAAAAAATAGACTTTCACATATAACCAATGAAAAAGACTTTTTTAATTATCTGTCAGCAGCATCTATGCCTAAAGGCGATAAGCTGATAACCAAAATCAATTTTAACTTTAATGAAAACATTACTACTAATGAGCTAAGTGAAGGTGAAAAAAAATTAATACTGGTTAAATTAATTTTAGAAGTCATAGGTGATGAAAAAACCTTAATACTCTTAGATGAGCCTGACTCTCACATTCATGTTTCAAAAAAACGCTATTTACATACGTTGCTACAGGAATACTCGTCAAGAGAAAACATCTTAACAACTCACTCCCCAACATTAACAAGTAACTTTGAAAATAAGCACATTGTAATGCTCAAAAAAGATGAAAATGATGACAGTAGTATTGTAGATACTGAAAAGCAAGACTTAGTAAGCCAACTTACTGATGGGGTGTGGTCTCATATGGAGCAAAACATTTTTCTCAACACAGATAGCCACATTCTGTTAGTTGAAGGGAAATTTGACATAAATATTATTAAAGAAGCAATAGTTAAATTAGATAATGAAAAAAATGCACCGCTCACAGGAATAAGTTACATCCCAACTGGTGGCGCTAGCGGACTAAGACTATTTATCGATAAGTTTAAACCAAAAAACAATCAATGTATCATCGGAATTTTAGATTCAGATTTAGCAGGGAATAATGAAGTAAAGGAAGTATTAACTAACGAAGAGCAAAAAGATTTAGAAAAAAATTATTTTGTCAAAATTAATAAACTTAAAAATACATTTCTTTTAAAACTACCTAAACTTCAAAGAATTAACAACTCACAATATGAAATAGAAGACTATTTTCCAATTAAAAACCTGATAAATATAAGTAAAAACCAAATAGACACATTTAAGGTTTTGAAAGATTTTACGCTAAAGAAAGATAGCGTAAAAAGAAAACTTAATGAGCAACTTGAATCTTATCCTAAAGTAGATTTTGACGATTTTCAGATTTTATTAGATTTAATACTTACAATATTAGAAAAAAACGAGCAGGAACAATAACTAACAACTATGTAGATATGCATAAATAAAGGAGGGACAAAACATCCCTCCCTTATATTACTTGTAGTAGCTCAGACCTGATCTGACAGTTACCCGATTTTTAGGGTGCCTTGTCAGCTTAGATTTGAGCTAAATTCTTTTCGGCCCAAATCGATTTCCCATCAAGTAATGTTTCTAGTGGT
>NZ_JBHFOM010000059.1:0-24396 GCF_053543955.1 Colwellia sp. E150_009 | reverse complement strand
TACCACCACTTCAATTATTGGTGACGGTAATGGTTTCATAAGCCTCAATAGTGACTTTATAGGTCTGTTTCTTACTGAATAAGGTGATTTATTGCGATGCGTAATTGAGCGGGTTTAATCGGTTTGGGTAATCTTACTTGTTTTGCTGTAGTGATTTCAGCTATAACATCGTTATCTGTATCACCAGTGATGACTATTCCTGGGATATTACCTATTTGTTGTTGCACCAGTTGTATTAATTCGCAGCCATTTATTTCACCAGGCATTCTATAGTCAGTGAGTATAATTTCAGGTTGGTAACCATTTTTAATTAGCTCTAATGCTTTTGCAACGGAGTCTGTGCTGGTTAGATCGCATCCCCAATCATTAAGAATGTTATCCATTGCGTGTAGAATTTCTATTTCATTGTCTATGAGCATTACTTTTAAATTATTCAGTTTATTCTCTACTTTTGGTTGCTGCTTAGTATTAGATATTTTTTCCTTTTTAACTCCTTCAGGAAGCACTAGAGTAAATTTAGTACCATGACCTACTTTAGATGTGAAGTTGAGCTGATAGTTCAGTAGAGTTGTTATTCTTTTTACAATAGAAAGACCTAAGCCAAGCCCTTTATTTCTATCACGTTCAGGATTGTTTAATTGATAAAATTCATTAAATATTTCTGTTCTATTTTTTTCGGAAATACCAATACCAGTATCATCTATATGCAGTTGTAAACAGTTATCACCTTTATGACTACAGTAAATATCAATCTGTCCTTCGTTTGTATAACGAATGGCATTTGATAAAAGGTTACTTATTATTTGTTCGAGAAAGACAGGATCGGTGTAAACATAGTAGTTGCAATTTTTTACATTCAGCTTCAAATGTTTTGTTGTTGCTTGTATTGAATATTGGTCGGTACATTTATTTATCAATTCACCTAATAAAAAGTGTTGTTTGTTGATCTGTAATGTCTCTGAATCTATTCGGCTAATATCAAGTAAGGCATTAAATAACTCATCTAAAGAATCTAAGCCTTGTTGAATATGTAGCAAGTCACTTTTTTGAGTATTGGTTGTTAATTTTTTATTTAAGGTTTCTACAAATAGGTTAACCGCATGTAAGGGTTGGCGAAGGTCATGACTCGCAGCTGCAAGAAATCGTGACTTATCACTATTTGCTTTGTTTGCTGTTTTTGTTTGTTTTTTTAAGTCAGCAACGAGATCAATATTTTGATACTTGAGTGTTAGAGAATTATTTATAAGTCGATGCATGTTACGACTGAAAACTAAGCTGATAGCCATATAAACAAGTACACCACTGGCTGACCATTTGTAAAGCAAGTTGTCTTGTAAAAACATCATAACAACAATAGGCATAATGGTGGGAAACGCAAAAACTGCGTAGGTTAAAGGTCTGGAGGATAGTGCAATCATGCTTGCACCAATAACAACAATTAAGGTGATTATAATTGCAGTAAAGGTGTCTAACATATCGGGATGGAAAAACAAAAAAGCGACACTTCCCCATATAATTCCTGAGGCTAGTACACTAATGGTATAAACTTTACCTTGTCTAAAAATTTGTTCTGTCGATGCGTTTTCACTATCTAATGAACGCTGGTGGTGCCATCTTATAAAAGTTAATAAATAGGTTGCCCCAACCCAAGATAATATGGTGGTGTGTGATTCAGAGTCCCACAATAAAATGGCTAATGGTAAACAGCCAAGCAAAGTACCAATCAGGGTGGCTGGTAAATTATCGTGGAGAATTAATATTTTATCTGCGACAATTTTATCTGCGTTGGAAGTTTCAGCCTTTATGATGATTACTCCTAAACTGTTAATGTTATGTGACTGAATCCTTATCTATAAATAAGAGAGTCGGGGATTAGTCTAAACCAAGTTGCTGTGCTTTTTTGATTGTTTCTGTTCTGCTTTGAGTGTTTAAAGCTTGAAATATAGCCATAATATGCGTTTTTACCGTGGCCAAACTAAGAAAAAGTTGATCAGCAATAGCCTGATTAGTTAGACCGTGACGAATAAGGCGAAGTACTTCTAATTGTCGTGAAGTAAGATTATGTTGACTTGCCCAATCGACAGGTATTAAATGACGGTCACTTACTGGTATATCATTACTTGGCTTTACTATTTCCCCCCGTAATACTGATTCAACAGCATTTTTTATTTGATTACCGTTAGAGGATTTAGGGACAAAGCCCATTGCACCCAATTGGAGGGCTTTTTCCATATCCCATGGATCTTCAGAGGCGGTAACCATAATAATGGGAGTTAAACATAGTGATTCAGATAGCTTTTCAAGTAAGTGAAAACCGTCAATACCAGGCAAACGAAGATCTACCAAGGCAATATCGTATGATTCAACAGTTAATTTTTCGTATGCCTGTTGACCATTATTGACAGATTCGCATTCAACATCCGAAAACATGCTGTGAAGAATTGATCTCATGCCTTCTATAAATAGGATATGATCATCGGCAAGTAATACTTTCATATTTTTATGGTTGCTTCTAAAAAGGGCTGTTTAATATCAATATTTTATGATGTTACATGACTAAACGTCTAGATGGAATTATTTTATACCAATTGACGCTGTATAAAAAAACAGTGATAATGGTGTTCATATAAAAGCAAAAGATGTCGGTATGAAAAAAATTATTCATATAGATATGGACTGTTTCTATGCAGCCGTTGAAATGCGAGATTTTCCACAATATCGTAATATTCCATTAGCGGTTGGTGGTGATGGTCCTCGCAGTGTTCTTTGTACTTGTAACTATCAAGCACGTAAGTTTGGCGTGCGCTCTGCTATGTCAGCTATCAAAGCGAAGCAGCTTTGCCCAGAATTAACCATAGTACATGGGCGTATGTCAGTTTATAAAGAAGTGTCAGCCCATATAAGAGAAATTTTTTCTCGTTATACTCACCTTATTGAACCCTTGTCTCTTGATGAAGCCTTTCTCGATGTTACTCATTCAACCCAATGTCAAGGCAGTGCCACGCTTATTGCAGAAAAAATCCGCCAAGATATATACAATGAGCTTAACCTAACAGCTTCTGCAGGCGTTGCGCCAAACAAGTTCATTGCTAAAATAGCGAGTGATGAAAATAAACCCAATGGGCAATGTGTGGTTGCTCCTGATCAAGTTGCTACATTTGTTGAGCATTTATCGCTTAAAAAAATACCAGGTATTGGGCCTAAAACGTTTCAAAAACTACAATCTTTTGGTTTTTCCACCTGTGCAGATATTAGGGCTTCTTCAATTGCTAATTTAACGATGATTGTGGGTAAGTTTGCGACTAGCTTGTTTCAAAAAGCCCATGGTATTGATCACAGAGAACTTGAAGTAAGTAGGCAGCGAAAATCATTAGCGATAGAAACAACATTGGCGATGGATGTGTATACTGAGACGGATTGTTTAAGTGTTATTGGGCAGCTATACCCCAAATTACTGCAAAGGTTAGAAAAAGTACAAAACCGAAAAGTTGTTCGTCAGGGCATTAAGCTAAAATTTAATGATTTTAACCAAACAACGGTAGAACAACAAAGCTTAGACGCTAACGAGACAGTTTTTAATAGTTTATTGCCAAAGGCTTATGAGCGAGCGAAAGGGCGAGGCATTCGGCTTGTGGGATTAACCTTAGGTTTTGCCGAATCCACTATGACAGAATCAACAAATAGTAAGCAACTATCGCTTTTATAAAGATAAGCTGAGATACCAAGAGCCCATAAATTTTACAGCTGAAATTAAAACGACAGATAAATTAATAAAAGATAATGGTATGAGCGAAAAAGAAGAGCAGCAACCAATAAAGAAAAAATATCAACAACGAACAGCCTTGCATTGTGGTGTTGGTTTGTTAGCGCGTAGAGAGCATTCAGAGTGCGAACTCAGACAAAAATTAGTCCAACGAGAATTTCCTGAAGAAGAAATAAAACATGCTATAGAGCGCTTGCTTGAAAAAGATTATTTGTCTGATAAACGCTTTGCGCAAAGTACCTGTAGGTATCGTGTTAACCGAGGATATGGTTGGCGATATATTGCTAATGAATTGAAGCAAAAGGGAGTATGTTCAACAATTATTCAACATTTGCATAAAAATTGCGAAATTGATTGGTATCTTCAAGCCGAGCTTGCGTATAATAAACGCTTTGGTGAAACTAGGAGCGAAGATCTCCCCATAAGCAAAAAAGAGCAAGCCAAAAAAATACGATTTTTACAATATCGCGGATTTTCGACTGATGAAATTTTTGCGGTAGTTAATGATAATTGAATAAACAGACTGATTAAGGTTCCCATGATTAAAACCACCGCCGAAGTACGTCAGGCATTTTTAGATTTTTTTGCCACTAAACAACATCAAATAGTTAAAAGTAGCTCACTCGTTCCAGGTAACGATGCAACTTTGCTTTTTACCAATGCAGGCATGGTGCCTTTTAAAGATGTATTTTTAGGAGCTGAGGCACGCAGTTATACTCGCGCAACATCAGCACAGCGCTGCGTACGTGCAGGCGGCAAGCATAACGATTTAGAAAACGTAGGTTATACCGCTCGTCATCATACATTTTTTGAAATGTTAGGTAATTTTAGCTTTGGTGATTATTTTAAAGAAAATGCTATTAGCTACGCTTGGGAATTCTTAACGAGTGTTTTAGGTTTACCAAAAGAGAAGTTATTAGTCACTATCTATGAAAGTGATGAAGAAGCCTTTTTATATTGGAAAGACGAAATTGGTATTCCTGCTGAAAAGATCATTCGTATTGGTGATAAGACAGCAGGCAAAAAGTTTGAATCTGATAACTTCTGGTCAATGGGTGACACTGGTCCGTGTGGTCCTTGCTCAGAGATTTTTTATGATCATGGCGACGATATTTGGGGAGGGCCTCCAGGATCACCAGAAGAAGATGGTGATCGTTTTATTGAAATTTGGAATATCGTTTTCATGCAGTTCAATCGCCAAGCTAATGGTGATATGGAACCTTTACCTAACCCTTCAATTGATACTGGTATGGGGTTAGAGCGTATTTCGGCTATTATGCAAAATGTGCACAGTAATTACGAGATCGATCTTTTCCAAGCATTGATTAAAGATACGGCTAATCTATTAGACTGTAATGATTTAGACAATAAATCATTACGTGTAATTAGCGATCATATTCGCTCGTGTTGCTTTTTAATTGTTGATGGCGTTGTTCCATCAAACGAAGGACGTGGTTATGTATTGCGTAGAATTATACGCCGTGCAATCCGCCATGGTCATAAGCTTGAAGCAAAGGAACATTTCTTCCATAAGTTAGTAAAATCATTGATTAAACAAATGGGGGAAGCTTATCCTGAATTGGTTCAACAACAGGCCATTATTGAAAAATTATTGCGTATTGAAGAAGAACAATTTGGCCGTACTTTAGACCGAGGCATGGTATTGCTTGAAGATATTCTCGACAATCTTGAAGGTGATACGATTAGCGGTGATGATGTTTTTAAACTTTATGACACTTATGGTTTCCCTGCTGATCTAACGGCTGATATCGCCCGTGAGCGGCACTTAAATATAGATCATAATGGTTTTGATATTGCAATGGGCTTGCAACGTGAGCGTGCTCAACAAGCAAGTCAATTTGGTACGGATTATAATCAACAGCTTAAATCTGATCACAAAACTGATTTTAAGGGCTATACAAACCATGCATCATCAGCCACGGTTGTAGAATTATTTAATGCCCATGATCATGAAGCTGTTAAGCAATTAAATGCTGGCGAGCAAGGCATTGTTATTTTAGATCACACACCATTTTATGCTGAATCGGGTGGTCAAGTTGGTGATACTGGCTTATTACACCTTGATAACGGCGTTTTTGAGGTTGAAGACACGATTAAACTAGGTAATGCTTTTGCGCATAAAGGTATTGCTCATACTGATATAGGTTTGAATCGTCGAGTTAAGGCAGAAATTAACAGTGAACGCCGTGCAGCTATTGTAAAAAATCATACGGCAACTCATCTTTTGCATGCGGCTTTACGTAGGGTTCTAGGCGAACATGTTACCCAAAAAGGCTCATTGTGTGACAGTGATAAACTTCGTTTTGATTTCTCTCATTTTGAAGGAATGACAACACAAGAAATACATGCTGTTGAACAAATGGTTAACGAAGAAATACGACGTAACCATGCGAGAGACACTGAATTAATGGATATTGAAGATGCTAAAGAGAAAGGCGCTATGGCCCTCTTTGGTGAAAAATATGATGATGAAGTACGAGTGGTTACCTTAGGGGATTTCTCTACTGAACTTTGTGGCGGCGTTCATGTTGAACGAACAGGCGACATTGGCTTATTAAAAATAGTTTCTGAATCAGGTATTGCTGCAGGGGTTCGCCGTATTGAAGCAGTAACCGCAACTGGTGCGTTAGATTATGTTAATGAACAAAGTGCTTGTTTAGCGAAAGTTGCGGGTTTAGTGAAAACTGATATTGCTGGTGTTGATATAAAAGTAGAACAGTTGATCACACGCTCTAAAGCATTAGAAAAAGAGATTAATCAGTTAAAACAAGAGCTAGCTGCACAAGCAGGTTCAGATTTAATGAGTAGTGCTATTGACATCAATGGGGTGAAGGCTTTGATTGCTGATTTAAATGGCGTTGAAAGTAAAGCCCTGCGTGGTATGGTTGATGAACTTAAAAATAAAATGCAGTCAGGTATTATTATGCTGGCTACCGCTAATGATGGTAAAGTTGGTTTAATTGCTGGAGTGACTAAAGATCTTATTGGTAAAGTTAAAGCAGGTGAATTAGTTAATATGGTCGCTCAACAAGTGGGTGGAAAGGGTGGTGGACGTCCTGATATGGCACAAGCTGGAGGGAGTCAACCTGAGAATATCACAACAGCCCTGGCTTCGGTTCAACCTTGGTTAGCTGAAAAATTAAGTTAATTGACACTTTATTAACTGAATGTATTCGACAAAAGTAAAAAGCCAATTAGTTATCTAATTGGTTTTCTTATTTTTAAATGTTATTTAGATGTTAATCTTTTCAATAAAAAATATTCTGCATCAAAAAAAGAGCCTTTAGCACTATTCAAAAGGAACATAAGCTTGATAGAATGAGGCGGTATTTTAATCTGTTTTAAGCATAGGAGCTTAAAACAGATTAAAAAGTGGATTTTTTCATAATATTAACTATAACTTATAGTGTATTAGGGAAAAACAGGCTAACTTCATATATTACTAGCTTATATATATTTATTTAGTGATTCTCAATTTTAAAAAAGGAATGTGTAATGTTAATATTAACAAGACGCGTAGGTGAGACGTTGATGATTGGTGATGAAGTCACCGTGACTGTGTTAGGTGTTAAAGGAAATCAAGTACGCATTGGTGTAAATGCACCTAAAGAAGTCTCAGTACATCGTGAAGAAATTTACATGCGTATACAAGCAGAGAAAGATGATACAGAATCATCTGGAAACGTATAATTACTGTAACATAGTATGAACTACATAATTAGCGTTCTAAAAAAGCACCTCAATTGACGGTGCTTTTTTATGTTTTAAACTTTATTATTTTTAATAATGATTGAAAATCATCAATATTGGGTAAATTGTCAGCAAACAGTACGAAAAGATAAATTAATTGGTAAAAATGTTTGACTTATTTTTGAGATCCATTAATATTCGCACCCATTGGAGAGGTGGCCGAGTGGCCGAAGGCGCTCCCCTGCTAAGGGAGTATCTGGTTTATCCCGGATCGAGGGTTCGAATCCCTCCCTCTCCGCCATTATTTACTTTAAGTATCTAATGGTAAAATCTTTAAACCGAGATTTAAAAGAAAGTTTATCGGTTAAGTAACGATATTAAAAACATCTTAGATTGCGGACGCGTAGCTCAGCTGGATAGAGTACCTGGCTACGAACCAGGCGGTCGCAGGTTCGACTCCTGCCGCGTCCGCCACTTTTCTTTAAGTGGTAAAATAATAAAGATAAGCTAATATTAAAGCTGAAAAAATAAATATGACCGCGGACGCGTAGCTCAGCTGGATAGAGTACCTGGCTACGAACCAGGCGGTCGCAGGTTCGACTCCTGCCGCGTCCGCCACATTTCTCTTGAGAGAAGATTAAAAACCAATCGCATGATTGGTTTTTTTTCGCCTAAAATTTGAATGTTGATATTCAGGCGATCGTATATGCATATATTAACCTCAACAAAAACCGCAGGATTCGACTCCTGCGCGTCTGCCACATTTTATTAACCGCTTTATTGTAAAATGATTAATACCAATCTCACTAACTATGTGATCATTTATATTGGTTAAAACAACCAACTACGGCGTTATTTATTTAATAATTAGAGCAATTAGTTATTAAAATAAATGCCTTGTATTTGGCTGTTTTTCCTGTGTATAAAGTAGATCACCTAATTAATAAAACTGGTATAACTCACCTTTTTTGAATTTTTTTATTTTGCCAATATTCGCTTTATAAAATAATGGTACGCGCTTAGCTTTATAAGCGTTGATATAAAAGCGAGTAGGCCATGCGTGAGGGGGATATTGTGCGTCTTTCGTAGTTTGTTTGTGGGTTACATCAAATGTATAACTATTAGGTAGTGCCTGATTACTACCAGGTACTGTGTCACGTGTATCAATATAAGTGTCACTAAAGTCAGCACAAGATCCAAAGTTATCAATACCGTAATGCCAAAAAATGCCTGAATAAACAGCAACAGGATCTAAATAGGTTGTTTGTATAATAAGTTGTGGGTTAATTGCTCTTGCACCTTCACAAATGCCGAAAGTTACAAAGGCACCACAACTGTGACCAATAGCATGAATTGCTTTAAGGTTTGGTTGTTTTGCTAGGTGCTTGCCAATTTCATTTCCAATTTTTTTACCTGCAACAGAACAAAGAAACACATTACTAGCATAGTTTTGCCAATCAATACTATGATTTTGTTCGTTAATGTTAGTTAACGTGGGGTAGGGGACTTGCACCATTAGGTTTTGTAATTCGTCACTCCAGCTGGAGGGGTTGTCGTTAACTCCGTGTGCTGATAGTGTTATGTATTTTGTGCTGCTTTCTACAGGAAATTGACTAACTGATGAGAAGTCACGAGGCCAATAAGCATAAACAAACAGTCCTAGTGACGTCAGGATAAAAGGTATTCCTGGTATGATAACCAGCCACCACCAAAATAGACGAATAATTTTATGCTTGTTAAGTTTTATCATTAGGCTGTTCGGGTGTTTTGTTTGGTTCATTGATTCTTGCTTACGATCAGCATCAATATAATACAATAGCTCAAACTTGTATGCTAAATAATCAAAGTTTTTGACTAACAATTAAATGACTAGGTAAGAAGATTATATTTTTATTTGCTTCTATTGTACGGAAAACAATTAAGTATAACTTGATGAGTTCAGAAGGAAGATTATTTTTATATTTTACTAGTGAATATTATGCATGGTTAGTGAATAGTATATACATTTAAGTATATTGTATAAAATCATGAAAAAATCTTCTGTATGTTAGGTATTCATTGGAATGATATTGTATACAATATCTAGTTATACAAAATTAATTGAATATTTAGTAAAAAAAATTGAATATTGATGGTTTTTGCTATTGACGAAAAATTATTTTTATGAAACTGCAAAATAATGTTTGTTTTTAATAATTGGAGTGATTATTCTAATTTCATAAATTAACGAATGAGAACAAAAAATGAACACAATGGAACAACAATTCTTAGAAGCTGGTACGCTTATGCTAGCAGGAATGGTATTTGTTTTTGCTTTTTTAAGTTTATTAATTATCTTTATTAATACGGTATTAGCTAAATTGGCGGTGAAGTTTCCTGATCCTATTGCGCCAACTAGAACTCATTCGAATAATAAAAAAAATAAAGTAGCGAGTGGTGAAGTATCGCCAGCTATTGTTGCGGCAATTAGCGGTGCGGTAACTCGTTACCGTCAACAACACTCAATACAACAACCTTCCATCTCACAGAAAGAAAAGAAATAAGGGCACAATCATGAACAAACCACTAGGTATTACTGAAGTTGTTTTAAGAGATGGACATCAATCCATTCTTGCAACACGTCTTCGTTTAGAAGATATGCTGCCAATAGCGTCAACCTTAGATGATGTTGGTTATTGGTCAATTGAATCATGGGGTGGTGCAACATTTGATTCTTGTATTCGTTATTTAGGTGAAGATCCTTGGGAGCGTATCCGAGCGTTGAAAAAAGCCATGCCTAAAACGAAACAACAAATGTTGTTTCGTGGTCAAAATATCTTAGGCTATCGTCATTATGCTGATGATGTGGTAGAGAAATTTGTTGAGCGTGCTCATGTTAATGGTGTTGATGTTTTCCGCATCTTTGATGCAATGAATGACGTTCGCAATTTACAAACGTCAATTAAAGCAGCTGTTAAAGTTGGTGCTCATGCACAAGGAACATTAAGTTATACTGAAAGTCCAGTTCATACGCTTGAAGGTTGGCTTACTATGGCTAAAAAACTGGAAGATATGGGCGCACATTCATTATGTATTAAAGATATGTCTGGGTTATTAAAGCCTTATAACGCGGCTGAGTTAATTAGTCGATTAAAAGAAACAGTCTCTTTGCCAATTGCCTTACATTGTCATGCAACAACAGGGTTAAGTGTTGCAACTCAAATGAAAGCTATCGATAGTGGCGTTGATGTGATTGATACCTCAATTTCGTCAATGAGTATGACTTACGGACATTCACCAACAGAAACTATTGCTTCTATTGTTGATGGAACACCGCGTGATACGGGTTTAAACATTGAAAAAATGGCTGAAGTTGCTGCTTATTTCCGTGATGTAAGAGAGAAATATGAAGAGTTCGAAGGTAGTTTAAAAGGTGTTGATGCACGTATATTAACTGCGCAAGTTCCTGGTGGCATGTTAACAAACATGGAAAACCAGTTAAAAGAGCAAGGTGCAGCTGATAAATTTGATGAAGTATTAACTGAAATTCCAAAAGTACGTAAAGATTTGGGTTATATTCCTTTAGTAACACCTACATCGCAAATAGTGGGTACACAGGCTGTATTGAATGTACTTACAGGTGAACGTTATAAATCAATCACAAAAGAAACTTCGGGTGTGCTAAAAGGCGAATATGGCGCAACTGCAGCACCAGTTGATGCACAATTACAAACACGAGTGTTAGACGGTAAAGAGGTTATTACTTGTCGTCCTGCTGATTTACTGACACCAGAAATAGACAAACTATCGACAGAATTAGAAGCGTTAGCAAAAGAGAAAAATATTACGTTGTCGACAGAAGTTATTGATGATGTATTAACGTATGCTTTATTTCCTCAAATTGGCTTGAAGTTTTTAGAAAATCGTAATAACCCTGCTGCTTTTGAACCTATTCCAACAAAAGCAAGTACCCAAAAAGCAACCACCTCAGTTGAGTCTGGTGTAACAACGGGGCCTGAAAACTATGCAGTGAGTGTTGATGGAAAAATTTATGAAGTAGTTGTTGCACCAGGGGGGTCTATTGATGCAATCACGCTTCCTGCTGGAGATGATGCTATAAAACAATCGGCTTCTATTTCGGCAGAAGAAACATTGAATGCGCCACTCTCAGGTAATATTTTTAAAGTACTTGTTAGTGAAGGTGATGCTGTTGAAGCAGGTGATGTTGTTATTATCATGGAAGCAATGAAAATGGAAACCGAGATTCGCGCAGTAAATGCGGGAGTTATTACTAGTTTGCATACCAAAGAAGGTGACTCTGTTGCTGTTGGTGATGCATTACTTAGCTTTTCGTAGAGGATCTTATGGATTCATTAATTAAACTATGGGAATCAACTGCTTTAGCTAACTTTGAGTTAGGGCAGGTTATCATGATGTTAGTTGGTTGTCTTTTACTCTATCTAGCGATAGCAAAAAACTTTGAGCCATTATTGTTATTGCCAATGGGGTTTGGTGCAATACTAACGAATATTCCTGTAGCTGGTTTTTCTGAAGTGGGTGGCTTACTTCATTATATTTATTATGCGGGTATAGACACGGGAATATTTCCCTTGATTATCTTTATGGGGGTTGGTGCTATGACTGACTTTGGCGCTTTGATCGCCAACCCCAAAACTTTGCTTTTAGGTGCGTCAGCGCAGTTTGGGATCTTTGCCACGTTATTTGGCGCTATTGCTCTCAATGCAGTGCCAGGAATAGAGTTTACTTTAAAAGATGCTTCTGCCATTGCTATTATTGGTGGTGCCGATGGTCCAACCGCTATATTTTTAGCGTCTAAATTGGCACCTGAACTACTTGGAGCGATTGCCGTTGCGGCCTATTCATATATGGCGTTGGTACCAATTATACAGCCACCCATTATGAAAGCATTAACAACAGAAGATGAACGAAAAATTGAAATGGCTCAACTTCGTCCTGTTACAAAAGTAGAAAAAATTATTTTTCCACTTGGCGTTTTGTTAATGACTATTTTCTTTTTACCGTCAGCAACACCATTAGTTGGTATGTTCTGTTTGGGTAATTTAATGCGAGAATCGGGTGTGGTTGATCGGTTAAGTACCACAGCTCAAAATGAGTTAATTAATATTACGACTATCTTCTTAGGTCTAGGTGTTGGCTCAAAGTTAAGTGCACATGCGTTTCTTAATGTTCAAACATTAGGTATTTTAGCACTGGGTGCTGTTGCCTTCTCAATTGGTACTGCTTCAGGTGTATTAATGGCGAAGCTAATGAATAAATTTTCGAAGGAAAAAGTAAACCCATTAATTGGCGCTGCAGGTGTATCTGCTGTGCCAATGGCGGCACGTGTTGCTAATAAAGTAGGCTTAGAGGCTAATCCTCATAACTTTTTACTTATGCATGCAATGGGGCCCAATGTTGCTGGTGTACTTGGTTCAGCTGTTGCGGCGGGTATTTTACTTGCGTTGGTAGGTGGGTAGTTCGCTAGCAATTTTTTAGGTTGATTAATTTATCCCAAACGCTGAGCTTGTCTCAGCGTTTTTTTTGCTTTATCTCGTTTTTAAATTTAGTTTAAGCCGCTAAAACTCTTCCTAAGTTACGTTCTTTTATAGCAAAATACGCACTGTTTTTAATAAAGAACTAAGGGCAAACACGTAGAAAAAATACGTGTGTTCGCCGATTTTAACTAGACGACTAATTTAATATTGTATGCCTTGCACTAAGTTTGATGGTTTCTAAAAATAATTAAATCCATCTAAGTTTCAACAAAAAGGTAACAATAATGAAAAATATAATTAAGTCCGGTTTGATGTTGACAGCATTGGTATCAGCCCCTTCTTTTGCAGGGTATACATTTGATTTAACCAATGAAGATAAAATTACTTTCGGGGGCTTCATTAAAGCCGATGTGCGTAGCATAAGTGGAGATGTTAGTTCGCCCGCAACAAATAATGATTACTGGATTGGTGTCGCTGCTGTCACTGATGATATTTCAACAACCAAGTTTACAGTCAATGAAACTCGTTTTAATGCTAAATATGTTCATGGTGATGTTACAGGGTTTATTGAATTAGATTTCTACGGTGGTGGGGGTAATCAAATTATTTCTAACTCATCTAATCCAAGATTACGTCATGCGTTTATTAAATACAAAAATATAACCGTGGGTCAAACTTGGACCACTTTTATGAATACCAGTGCTTTAGCTGAAGCTGCCGATTTTGGTGGACCATTAGTTGCTTCTTCATTTATTAGACAGGGTCAAATTCGTTACACCAATGGCGGTTTACAAATATCTGTAGAAAATCCTCACTCTGATTTAGGTGATAGTAGCCAAGATTCAATACCTGATTTTATTGCAAAATATACGTTTAAAGGTGATTGGGGGAATGTTTCTGTCGCTGGTGTAGCACGACAAGTAAACACGCTTGGTGGCGATACTGAATCAGCCCTTGGTTATGGTGTTGCAGGTCGGATTAAAACATTTGGCAAGGATGATTTTCGATTCCAAGTACATGGTGGCAATACCGGTCGCTATGTTAGTGTGCTTGTTGCTCGGGATCTAGTGGGTGAAGAAATAGAAGAATCAACCTCAATTATGGCTGCTTACCGTCATTTTTGGACAAACGATATGCGCTCAACAGTATATTACGGTAGTACTGATGCTGACATCGCAGGTACTAAGCATAATCATGTCGCGGTGAACCTTTTTAAAGATATAACCAAACAACTTTCTTTTGGTATTGAAGCTGGCAAATTTGAAATGAATGAAGTGGATAAAAGTTCAAATTATCTACAGTTATCAGCAAAATACGTTTTATAACTTGCCATTAATTACTAGGAGAAAGCAATGAAAAAATTATCATTATTTATCACTAGCGTGTTAGTCGCGAGTAGTTTTTCTGGTGTAGCGATGGCAGAAAAAAAGATGCTTCTTAAAACGCCTATTTATTATAACTCTGTATTACCAAGCTTAGGTTCAACAATAAAATATGTCTCTGACAATATTCAAACATTAAGCGGTAATAGTTTGAAAATGAAAGTTTATGAGCCTAATAAGTTAGTCAATCCAAAAGAAATACTTGATGCGGTATCAACAGGTAAAGTGCAAGCGGGTTATGCAACTGCAGCAAATTGGGGAGGCAAAATTCCTGCTGCGAGATTATTTTCATCTATACCGTTTGGTCCTGAAGCGCCAGAGTATTTGGCTTGGTTTTATCATGGTAATGGCAATAAGCTTCATCAAGCGTTGTATGACGATAATAATTTGAATGTAAAAGTTCAAGTGTGCGGTATTCTTGCGCCAGAAACCTCTGGTTGGTTTAAAGATGAAATCAATAAACCAGAAGATTTAAAAGGATTAAAAATGCGCTTCTTTGGGTTAGGTGCCTTAGTCATGGAAAAGTTGGGCGTTAGTACTGTAGGCTTACCTGGAGGCGAAATTTTTCCTGCTATAGAAAAAGGAGTTATTGATGCAACTGAGTTTTCCATGCCCATTGTTGATCAACGTATTGGCTTGAAAAAGTTATTAAAATATAACTATTTTCCTGGCTGGCATCAACAAGCGACGATTATGGAGCTGATAATTAATAAAGATACATGGAAAAGTATGAGCGCACGCCAACAGTCTACTATTGAACATTTATGTAAATCAGCCACTTTAGAGGCAATTGCGCTGGGTGAGGCGATACAAGCGCCTGTGATGAAACAGAACCTAGAAGATGGTGTTGTGAATAAGTACTGGTCGCCTGAAATGCTAACAACTTTTCAATCTAAATGGGATGAGGTGATTAATGAGCAATCAGCTGCTGATCCTGCTTTTAAGAAAATTTATAACGATTTAGCTCAGTTCCGTAAGACCTATGACTTATGGGAAGCAAACGCTTTTTTACCGCGTCCTAAACCAAGTATTTAACACTTGCTTTATTGGTGTTTATATTCCTGTATCTCCCCAACCTAGGGCTTTTGGCTCTAGGTTTTTTTACTGAATTAGGAGAATCGTATGGCTGATTCATCTTCTCAATCCCTTGGTGTAATTTCTAGTTTTTTTCACAAAACAGCGGATGTTTTTGAGTCAATCATTTTAAAAGTGTCGGCTGTTTGTTGTTGGTCATCGGCGCTATTAATTGCTGTAATTATTTGTAATGTCATATTGCGTTACGGTTTTCAAAATGGACTAATTATATTTGAAGAAATTCAATGGCACTTGTATGCCATAGGCATTATGTTTGGGTTGTCTTATGCCGAAATAACAAACTCTCAGGTGAGGGTCGATGTGGTTGCTTCCATGTTAAAGACTAGAACAGTGCTGAAGTGGGAAATATTTGGCGCTATCATTTTTGTTTTTCCAACCATCTTTGTTATTTTATTCAATAGTGTTGATTATGTTGCTAATTCATACATGCTAGGCGAAAGTTCATCGTCTCCTTTAGGAATGCCGTTTCGTTGGGTAATTAAGTCTGCAATACCTGCAAGTTTCATTTTACTTGGCATGGCCGTACTTGCCCGTATGTTCCGAAATATCATAACCTTAACTCAGAAGGAGACATAATCATGGATTTTAATGAAATTCTCGTTATCAGCATGTTTTTGACCTTTATCGTCTTTTTATTTACAGGTATTCCTATTGCCTATGTATTAGCGGGAGTAGGTATTCTTTTTGGTGGTATTGGTTATCTTTCAGATATTCATATGGATACCTTCACCGGGTTAGATCTCAATGTATTAGGGTTAGTGGTATCACGCATCTTTTCCTTAATGGAAAACTGGGTGTTAGTTGCATTACCTATGTTTATTTTTATGGGATTAATGTTAGATAAATCAGGTGTTGCTCAACGAATGATGATGGCGATGCAAGAATTATTTGGTCGAGTGCGTGGTGGTTTAGGCATAACTGTTACATTGATTGGTATTATTTTAGCGGCTTCAACGGGCATTATTGGTGCGTCTGTTGTATTGCTTGGTTTATTATCAATTCCCGCCATGATGAAGCAAAATTATTCTAAAACATTTGCTACGGGTATTGTTTGTAGTGCGGGTTGTTTAGGTATTTTAATTCCGCCTAGTATTATGCTTGTTATTATGGCTGATCAACTTGCGTTATCAGTAGGGGATTTATTTACCGCTGCAGTATTTCCAGGCTTAATGTTAGGTGTGGTATATCTAGCTTATATTTTGGGCTTGTCATATTTTAAGCCAGAAGTAGCGCCAGCCCCAGAAGATCGTAGGCCGCTCACATTTAATGTTCTAAAAGAAGTTTTTCATGCAATTTTTCCTCCTATTGTGCTTATTATTGCGGTATTAGGGTCTATTTTTGCAGGGGTTGCTACACCTACAGAAGCCAGTGGTGTTGGTGCGTTAGGCGCTACATTGTTAGCGCTTTATAATAAAAAGCTGAGTTTTAAGGTGTTTCATGGTGTTTTAATGTCATCATACAAAACTACCGCTTATATCTTTGCTATTTTTATTGGGGCAACGGTTTTTTCTCTAGTATTACGCGAACTTGGCGGTGATGAATTTATCTCGGACATGTTAACTGGGTTACCTTTCGGTTCATTTGGCATTTTGTTAGTGATTCTCGGTGTTGTGTTTTTACTGGGTTTTTTGCTTGATTGGATTGAAATAACCTTAATTGTTTTACCATTACTAGCACCTGTTATTGCGGGTTTAGATTTTGGTATTGGTGCTGTTAATGGCTTAGATCAACCTGTTTTGGTCTGGTTTGTTATGTTGATTGCAGTTACGTTACAAACATCCTTTTTAACACCGCCTGTTGGTTTTGCGCTGTTTTATTTGAAGGGAGTATGTCCGCCAGAAATCAAACTGACCGATATTTATAAAGGGGTTGTTCCTTTTATTATTTTACAGCTATTAGGGCTAGGGGCTTTGATTCTGTTTCCTGAGGTTGCACTTTGGCTACCGTCAGCGGTTTATGGTAAATAATAACGATTTTCGTTTATATAAAATTTGACATAAAAGTGCCTTACTGTAAGTTCATTATTACTTTAAGGCGCTGTTTTTATTTAAATAAAAATATTAAAATATTTAAACATTTACTTACATATTACTAATTCTGTACTATGTTTAATAATAGTAGTTAAATCCTTTTATTCAGGTATCGCCATGTTCAAATCACTTAGAGCTCAAATTTATTCTCTTGCTTTTATTCCTTTTTTTATTGTCGCTATTTTAGGGATTTTTTTAGAATTTAATGCCCTTCATAGCTTTGGTAGTGATGTGAGTAAGTTAACGGAAGAGACAGTAATAACCGTTGAAAAATCACGTTTGAAATCTATTCTTGATTCAGTTGAGTCGCTTATTCAACCGTTTGTCGATAAACCAGGAACTGAAGGTTATGATGAAGCGTTAGCATTACTGTCTAATATAAAATTTGATGAAGGCACTGGTTATATATTTGCGTATAAAGATGATGGTGAAAGAGTGCTGATGGGGAATAATCCAGCAAATGTTGGTGAAAATTATTGGGATCTGCAAGATAAGCAAGGTCAGTTTATTATTCGTGATCTAGTAAATGTAGGTAAGCAGGGAGGGGGATTTTATACTTATTGGTTTCCAAAGCCAAACGAAAGCGAAGCATCGCCTAAGTACAGCTATGCTATTTATATCAGTAAGTGGAATTTGATGTTAGGTACGGGATTTTATATTGATTCTGTTGATAAAGCTATGGCGACTATTGATGAGTCTATTACCAATTCGCAAGGAAATAATTTGACTAATAGTATGGTTACAACGGTAATTGTTGCGATTATTGTTGCTTTTATTGTAACTTTTGCGATTAAACTCATTTACAGAGGTCTTAAAAACTTGTCGTCTTCTGTTGAGGCATTAGCTAATGGTGAAGGCGATTTAACACAAACTATTGTTAATAGCCCAATTGATATATTGAATAATATTGCGAATGACTTTAATCATTTTTTAAGATCATTAGGCAGTGATGTTCGTAATATTAAACACACCAGTGAAGAATTGTCTGAAATGGCGGTGCAGTCAACTGAGCGACAACGCAATCTTGAGCATTCTTCTGAGCAACAAAAACAAGAAACAACGCAAGTCGCTACAGCGGTTGAAGAAATGGCCTCAACTTCAGCAGAAATAGCTAATATAGCTGAAGTGACTCGTGCATCGGCAGAAAATGCTGAAAAAGAAATGCAAGATGTGTTGTTGCAAGTGGAATCTTCAAACCAGCGAATGGATGAGCTGAATGCGTTACTTGAAAATGTTGAGCAGTCAGTGCAAGAGTTGGGTGGTAATGTTGAGTCAATTAACTCTGTACTTGGTGTTATTCAAGGGATTTCAGAGCAAACTAATTTGTTAGCATTAAATGCCGCAATTGAAGCCGCGCGTGCTGGTGAACAAGGGCGTGGTTTTGCCGTGGTTGCAGATGAGGTTCGTACTTTAGCGCAAAGGTCTCAACAAAGTACCATTGAAATTTCAGATATTTTAGAAAGTTTGAAAACGAGTTCACATCGTACTATTGCTGATATGGGTGAGTCTGCTAATAAACGAACAGCTGTTTCTGATGCTATGTCAACCATTCGTGGTCTTATTGACTCAACGTCAGACTCCATAAAGCAATTAACTGAAATGAATATCCAAGTGTCTACTGCAGCTACTGAACAATCAATGGTGGCGAGTCAAATAGCGCAAAGTATCAGTGGTATTGCTGATCTTGCAGAGGATATTGGTGTAGGCTCTTCTATCTCGCGTGAAAAATTTGAAGAGCTTGAAATACTATCTATTGAGTTACATAAGGTATCGGATAAGTTTATTGTTTAGTTAGTTTTATAGGAGTGAGCCATATCAGTTTGACGATATGGCATCGCTTATTAATTATTTGCTGATAATATTAAATATGATTTTTAGCAAGGGATCTTATGTCTTTTCTACCTATCTAATCCGTAGTCAATAGCATAACGCATTAACCCTAGGGTTGAGTCAATGCCCAGTTTTTGTTTGATATTACGCTTATGGGTTTCAACAGTACGTACGCTGACATTAAGCTCTTGAGCGATACGTTTATTATTGAGGCCACGGGAAATAAGCCTTAATACGAGTTGCTCGCGTCTAGTGACAATGCCTCGTTGTTCACCAGCAATTTCTTTTGTTAGAATTTCTGTTACTTCAGCACTAAAATAATGCTTACCTGAAATAATTATTTTAATTGCATCTATTAATTCATTACCTGGAACATCTTTTAAAATATATCCATCTGCTCCATAACGCATGGCTCCTAAAATATATTCTTTGTTATCATGCATACTGAGCATGAGTACTTTGCAGTCAAGGTTTTGTTCTTTAATTAGTTCAAGCACGTACATACCATCCATTTCTGGCATATTGATATCCATTAATACAATATCAAAGGCGTTGCTTTTTATCAGTGTTAGCGCTTGTTTACCATTTTCTGCTTCAGCAGCTACATCAATCTCTTCATCTAGGCTTAATCTATGCTTTAATCCCTCGCGAAAGAGAGGATGATCGTCAACCAGTAGTATCTTAATCATGCTCATCACCTTTAATTGGTTTTTCACTGGCGTTATTGGCTATATAACGTAATTGTGCTTGCGGTATTCTAGCAATCACTGTGGTGCCACTTTTTTCTGAATTAACAATCAAATTACCATGATAAAATTTTAGTCTTTCTTTCATATTGCGTAACCCAATGCCTTGATGAACTTTTGTTTGTTTATCCATCTTTTTATCAGAAATTTTATCGTAGTCTTGATAATCAAAACCTTGGCCATTATCAATAATTTCTAATACTAACCACCCTGGCAATAACTTTAAAGTGATATTTACTTTTGATGCATTGGCATGGCGTTCAATGTTGGTTAATGATTCTTGGGCAATGCGATATAATGCTGCTTTAACTTCTGTTGATAATACATTGCGAATAGATAAGCGCTCTACTTTCACTTTAATACCTGTTCGTCTAGAGAAATCTCTGCCGAGTTCTTCTATGGCAGCGCCTAAGCCATAGTCTTCTAATAACCCAGGATGCAGTTGGTGTGAAATAGCACGAATATCCCCCATTATTTTACAAATAAGCTCCATGCTGCGATTCATTTCATTGCTAGAATCAGCATTGTTCTGTTGTTTTAGCTGTGCTGTTTCTAGAGAAAACCTTGCAGCAGCAATGGTTTGGCTTATACCATCATGTAGTTCTCTTGAAACGCGTTTACACTCTTCCTCTTGGGTTTGAAATATACGTTCATTCAACTCACGTAATTTTCGATTTGCCATTTTTTTTTCACTAAAGCGAATAAATTGCCCCGAAAAGAAAATAGCGATAACCGCCACTAAACCAATAATGAGTGTCAAAATTGAGGTATTTTGAATATGCTTACTAATGGAGGCATTTAATTGTGCTATTTCTTCATCAATATCGTCAATATACACACCCGTACCTATCATCCATTGCCAATCATTTAACGCGCGTGAATAGCCTATTTTTTTACCCACGCCATCCCCTTTTGACGGTTGGTAGAATACATAATTGAGATAGCCTCCGCCTTCTTTAGCTGTTTTAATGAGGCCTTTAATAAGTTTTACGCCGTTTCTATCTTCAAGATCTATCCAATTTTTACCAATGCGTGATTGTTGCTCAGGTAAAACGAGTGCGGTACCGTCAAAATTGTAAGCGAAAAAATAGCCATCTTTACCAAAACGCATATTAGACAATATTTCTTTAACTAAGGTTTGTGCTTGTTGTTTATCTAAGTTTTTGTTTTGATATATATATTCAGTTGCTCCTTCAGCAAGTGATACATAATTGCGTAACTCTTCTTTACGGTGTTTAATAACGCTATGGCGATATTCAGCTACAGTTTGTTGAGAAAGTGACTTGTATTGTACTTGAGTAACAAATAATACTGCGGAGAGTGCCAATAATAATGGGACTATAGTAACTAATTGTAATTTTAAGTTTATATTCACTTATGCCCCTTGTTTAACGATAAGCCGAATTAAGCAGAGTCTTTTTCTGTTGTTGCTTTATCAACCAAATAAAGAATTGATTGGTAATCAATTCCAGCATGATGGGATAAACCTATTTCACAGGTTCTACTATTACTATAGCCAGTTTTACAATTTTTAGGTACTTGTGCTTTTAATGGCGCAAGTGCATTTTTATTTAACTCAGGCGTGGTAAAGCCCTTATCGCCTGCAAAACCACAGCATTGTATATGCTCTGGTTTTATTACTTGTGTACTACAGCGCTCAGCGAGTTGTTGCATTTTATCGGCTAAGCCCATTTTTTGGCTAGTACAAGTAACATGCAACATAACGGGTTCATTTATTGGGGTAAAGTTCAAATAATTGATTAATACATCTTCAATAAAGCCAACTGGCTCAAATAGTGATAAGCCTAACACTTTTTCTTTGTTTTCTAGCAGCATAGCTTTGCATGGACTTGTATCAATAAGAATAGGATATTTTCCATCATCACTTAAGTCTCTTAATTTGGTTAACAAAGCACTGCTTTTTTGATTTGCTTGAGTGAACATGCCCTTACTATTAAACGGCATACCGCAACATTCACCTGTAAGATCAGGACTGATAACATCAAAGCCTGCTTTTTCAATTAATGAAAAGGTGACTTCTGTTAATGAACGTTGATCCGTTGCTGTAATTGATTGCCCCATACTTCGGCTTGCGCAGCTGGGTATATAAACCACTTTTGGGCGTAAAGGTAAGCTGTATGAAGCCATTTTTTTAGGATGATAAGTTGCTTTTTGTGGTAAATATTTACTCCACAGCGGGATTTTATTTGCAGATAGTTTTCTAATTGTACCTGTTAAACCAGCCATTACCGTGCTCCCTAAGACACGATGACTAAAACCAGCAATAGCTAAAGAGCCGCGTGTTATTTTCTCAACGGTAGCAAAGTTATTGGATAACATATTAGCCACACCTTGATAACGTTGATTATTATCATGACGTAAGTTCCTAATGAGATCGCCGGTATTTATACCAACAGGACAGCGTTCTGCACATAAACCTGTGGCTGCACAAGTATCTATACCTGAATAAGTAAACTCCTTTTGAAGATCGGCTAATAATTTAGGATTTTCATTACTTGTTTTAAGACGACTGATTTCTCTAAAGCTGGTGATGCGTTGTCGAGGGGTAAAGCTTAAGCCATTTGAAGGGCAAACAGGTTCACAAAAACCACATTCTATACATTTATCAATAATTTCATCTGCCGCTGGTAGTGCTTTTAAATGTTTTATGTGCGCATGAGCATCATCATTAATAATAACACCAGGGTTAAGTAATTGTTTTGGATCGAACAAATGCTTTATTTGTCGCATTAACTCCATTCCTTGCTTGCCCCATTCTAACTCAACAAAAGGAGCCATATTTCGTCCAGTACCATGTTCTGCTTTTAATGAGCCTTGATAGTCAACCGCAACGAGTTGACATACATCATCCATAAAGGCTTGGTAACGGTTAATTTCTGCTTGTGTTGAAAAGTCTTGTGTGAAAACAAAATGCAAATTTCCCTCTAGGGCATGACCAAAAATTATAGCTTCATCGTAATGATATTTTGTAAAAAGCGTTTGAAGGTCGGCAACACCATCAGCGAGTTTTTCGACAGGAAAAGCAACATCTTCAATGATAACCGTAGTGCCTGTTTCACGAACAGCACCAACCGCAGGAAACGTACCTTTTCTTATCGCCCATAATTGGGAATACTCACTAGCAATATCAGTAAATTTTATCGCATTAGTTTGCTGAAAGGTTGCAAGTAATGATTCGAGCTCAGTTACTTGTTGTTCTAATTGGTCAGCATTAGCTGCGCGTGTTTCAATTAATAAAGCCCCAACGGTTTCATCCAGTGTTTTGATAAAGTCAGGTAAACCATCCATATCACTAACAGAAGCTAAAGCGCGTCTGTCCATTAGTTCAACAGCAGCAACGTTAGCATTTGCGAGTGCTGAAACAGCAAGACAAGTGGTTTGTATATCAGGAAAAAACACCAATGACGAGGCACGGTATTTGTGCTCAATCACCGTGTTATAAGTGATTGAGGAAATAAACCCTAACGTGCCCTCAGATCCAATCATTAAATGAGCAAGAATATCAATAGGGTCATCAAAGTCTATTAATGAATTAATAGCATAACCCGTAGTGTTTTTAAGTCGATATTTGTGGCTAATTAGCTGATGTAATTCTGAATTAGCACGCGTTTTCAACGCTAATGTATTTAAATCATTTAGCAGGTTGGCATGTGTTATTTTAAAGTTGTCAATGCTAGTTTGATCTGCTGTATCTAAAACAGAACCATCGTGTAAAACAATTTTTATGCTGTCTAAGGTATGGTAACTATTTTGCGCTACACCACAGCACATACCACTAGCATTATTGGCTGCAATACCTGCTACTTTGCATGTGTTAATTGACGCTGGATCAGGCCCAATTTTACGGCCATAAGGTAGTAAATATTTATTCGCATCAGCGCCAATAACACCAGGACCTAATTTTATTTTAAGTCCTAAATCTAATATTTCATAGTCTCGCCAGCGAGTAGTTAACATAATCAAAATTGATTCGGATTGTGCTTGTCCTGATAGGCTTGTGCCCGCTGCTCTAAAAGTAACTGCGAGGTTTGCCATAGCCGATTCTTTTAAAGCCGTGACAACCTCTTCTTCGGTATCTAACATCAAAACAATTTGTGGTACTAACCGATAAAAACTGGCATCAACACCAAAGGCTAATCGTTTGGCGTAACTAGTAATAATACGTTCTTTAGGTAGAAGCTGAGCTAATTTAATAGCTAAATTCTGATATTGCGGTAATAACATTACAAATTCTCTCATTAACTATTTAACCTGAGCTCGGCTTAACAAATGTTTCTCTAGCTGCTGTTTTTCCTTACTTCTGCGTTAAATTTACTTGCAATA
>NZ_JBHFOM010000058.1:0-25660 GCF_053543955.1 Colwellia sp. E150_009 | reverse complement strand
AAACATAGTTACTCTATATTTCTTCAATTTTGTGATGTTATCAGTTTGCTAATGAGCTCCCAAAGGGCGAGTTTAAAAGGCTTATATGCGGCGTTATTGATTTTGACAAGGGAATGACCATCTCTTCAATCAATGCCTTGCCTCTAAGCCTTTTAATTCTCGCTGAGTGGGCAAGAACTTAATCAACTTGGTATTAATATGCAAGGAAAATTTTGCATCAATAGCAGCTAAAGATACATTTATTCAGCCAAATTCAGGGGATTTATCAATTTAAGTTGCGCATCTACAAAAACACTAATAAACACAAACTGCTTTTTAAATTTTTTAAAAAGCAGTAAACCAAAGCCACTTCATCTACCACTACGTCCATGCAGTGGTTTAAAACTCATTAAAGCAAAAATTGACGCTATACTTGTCGCTATTAATACAGTCATTAATGCCGCTGTATTCATTTGCCCATAAAGCGCAAATCGTAATAGTTCTACACAGGCAGTAAAAGGATTAAATTGGCATAGCCAATAAAGCCAAATACTTGCCTCTTGCATTTTCCACAACGGATATAACGCACTAGAAAGAAAGAACATAGGAAAAATAACAAAATTCATTACACCTGCAAAGTTTTCTAATTGCTTAATTAAATTAGATAGCATTAATCCTAATGCCCCGAGAAAAAAGGCAATTAAGAAAATTGCGGGTATTGCAGTAAAGTAACCTATAAGCGGAATATCAACATCAACCAACTGTGCGAGTAACAAAAATATTACCACTTGTAATAGTGACAGCAGCGCACTAGCAATTAATTTACAGCATAATAAAAATGGCCTTGGTAATGGGCTCATCAATAGCACTTTCATACTACCCATTTCTCTGTCATACACCATAGAAAGGGAGCTTTGCATACCATTAAATAAAATAATCATACAGCACAACCCTGGGGCAATATATTGTTGATAGGTGATGTATGTACCATAAGGTTCCATAATTGAAACCCCCAAGGCAGCCCTAAAGCCTGATGCAAAAACAACTAACCAAAGTAATGGCCTAACTAATGCGCTTAATAAACGGGAACGTTGTTGAAAAAAACGTAATACTTCACGCTTAACAATACCTATAAAGCAATAAATATAACTAAGGTTCATTAGATAAGCTCCACGTTAGTAGTTAACGTGCGATAAAGCTGATAAATATCAGCAACCTTATGCGTTTCACATAGCTGTTTGCTGACACCCTGAGCTTTAATTTTTCCTTCATTAATAATAATTAATTGATCCTCTGCTGAGATTTCATCAATTAAATGAGTTGCCCATAAAACACAAATCCCCAGTTGCTGACAAAGTGTACCAACGTATTCTGTAATCATCTTTCTACTGTCAATATCTAAACCAACCGTGGCTTCGTCAAGTAACAAAACTTTGGGTTGATGAATTAATGCCCGTGCAATTTCAACACGACGACGATGGCCGCCATTTAATGTTCTTACTTTATCATTCAGTCGCGGCGTTAATTCAAGTTGTGACAAAATTTCACTAATATTGACTAAAGCTTGCGATGAAGAAATACCATGTAAAGCCGCATAATAAACCAAGTTTTGTTTTACAGATAAATCAAGATCTAGCGTACTTTGTTGAAATACAACCCCCATCGACCGCATTATTTGCGCTCTATCGGTTTTTAAATCATAACCATTGATTTTGATAGAACCCGATGTAGCTTGATAAAGCCCTGTTAACATTGAAAACAAGGTACTTTTTCCTGCGCCATTAGGACCAAGCAACACATTAAAGCCCATGTTAATGTTTAAATTTAGTTCTTCAATAACGGCTTTTCTACCGTAACAAAAGCTAAGTAGCTTGGTTTCAATACTCATGGTATTTGCCGTACCACTACACCCCAAGGGTAGCGGCCCACTTTAATTGATTTGGTTACTTTCATCTGGTCAACATCAATAACAGACACATCACCACTAATACCATTAGTGGTTAATAACTGACTTTGATCTTCATTAAAAGCTAACTGCCACACCCTTCGCCCCACTAATAAATATTTATCTATTTTCATCGTTTTTCTGTCAATCACAGCAACATGATTTGCAGGTCCTAATGCGATAAACGCAAAACGCCCATCTTTTGTCAATTCAATACCAACTGGCTGAATTCGATCACGATGAATACCATTAATTTCAAAAGAAAATTTTTGAATAATTTGTTGAGTTGCCACATCAAATATTACCACCGTGCCACCAATTTCAGCACTAACCCATAAAAACTTACCATCGTCAGTGAACTTAACCGATCTAGGTCTTGCATCAACTAAACTGTTTGCAAAGTTTTTGTGGGTTTTTGTATCTATCCAATGCACCATATTAGTCGTTTCAGACGTAACAACTACAATGCTTCCATCGGGACTTACTGCTAAGCCTTCAGGCTCAACACCAACATCTATTTGTGTGATAACAGAACGCGTAGCAATATCAATAACGGTAAGTAAGGCATCATCTTCGTTAGACGTATAAATAGTTTTGCCATTAGGATGTAAAGCAATCGTTTCTGGGTCTTCTCCCGAAGGTAATTCGCCAATAATTTGCTCTGTTTTTAAGTCTAAAATTTGAATGCTATCAGAATCACTTGCGCAAATATAAGCAAGAGTATGATCTTTATTCATAATAACACCACGAGGTCGCTGTCCTACGGCAATTGTTTTCACCACTTTATTTTCGCTTAAATCAATAACCGAAATATTGTCATCCTTCTCATTGGTAACATAGGCCAATTCGGTGCTATAGGTTGATTGACAACTAAAGAATGTTGCCAAAATTAATAAGTTTAAAAAAGGTTTATTTTTCATAAGTCGTACACGCCTTATTTACATTGAGATTCTTGAGCATCAAAGCCCAAAGTATCGAGATCAGTTAACGGATGAAGCATACCAGGCTGAGGTGATTGCGATACCAAAGCATGAGGATGTACTAATGCTAATGGCATTCGTAATTGTTTACTCCAAGAACGAAAGCTAAGTTTTCGTCCTTTGTAAGCCGCCAAATCAAAGTTCTTTGAATCAATATAATTTACAAGCTTATTAATATCATTCAAATGAAGTTTATGTGCGGCTTGAGCAACGCTGCGTACAGCAAGATAGCCCGCAAAGTCCTGCTCATTCATTTGTCTATCTGCCATTTCTGTAAAACGTGTTTGTAACTGCGCTGCCCCCCACTGTTCAATCACGCCATGCCATGCCAAAGCTTCTAAGCCAGCAGAACCAATAACAGGGCGAGGCAAATACGTGTTAAAAGGAATGAATTCTGCAAAATCTTTTGATTTATCGGCTACATATACCGCGTCATAATCTTTAACTGTTTGTGTGAACAACGGAATTTCTTGTTGAGCACTACGTCTGAGATCGGTATTAAAGTCCCATTGCTTTTCATCAATAATCTTTAAACCAAAACGTTTCGCAGAACGTTTAAATGACGTTGCAAGTTGAATATCTTCTGCTTTGCTACCCCGTATTAATAATACTTTATTCATACGACGATAGAGTAACCACTGAGCAAGCGCATCAGACTTCATCGCATTGCTAGGTATCGTATGAAATATAGAATTCAAACATTGGCTATTACGTAGCTCATCGTCAGATTCACTCACATTAAACAATAACACAGGTTTATTTTTAGCCCACCGATCAACTTCGGGTAATAACGACGCTTCGATAATGAAAATACGTTGACCTTTTAAGTATTCACTGTCTAAATAATCTAAAAATTGTGCTTTTTTTGTTGCTGTAAAATAGCTTAAATTAAAGTACTGCTGCAAAAATTTACCCGTAGTATTCGAATCATTTATCGCTAGTTTTGCGCCAAGATAACCACTGTTTTCTGGCTTTTCAAACAGACGAGAAAAAACAGGTGGTTTTTCTGGAATGAGTTTAATGTAACTAATATTAAGGGTGATTGGAGCCGACACAGCATTAAAGCAAAGTAACAACATACCAATAACAACACTTTTAAAAAAAAACATGACAACCTCAAACAAAAAATGATCAATGACTATGTGTCAAATTGATATGCTTTAACTAAATACAATAGAAAGCAAACAGAAAACTAAGCATATAGAAAAAAATACTTAAAGTGAAAAAGTTAACACACTAACAATAGTAGCATAACCTAATGATATACAAGAAAATAAAAACAAATTCATCATTTTCTATCGATAAATTCATACTAAAGGATGAGTTCCAACCGCGCTAAAGTACAATTCTTGAACCTAAGCAATATCGTTATGATGATTCCATAAAAAATAAAACACATTTATTAATTTACGAGAGAATGGGGTACGAAGTGATGGGAAAGTTTAAGTTTAATTATTTAGGGCGACATTATTTAATTGCATTAATGTCTATTTGTTCATTTGGGGCAGGGGCTCATGGTTCAGTAACACCACAAGCCATAGACACATCAACATTGCCCACATTAGGCGAAGAATGGGCTGATACTAACCCATACCGAGATACAGAAGGTGACGTCCGTACAGAAATTTTACGTGTTGGGGCATCAGCCTATAATCAGAATTGCGCTCGCTGTCATGGTTTAGGCGGCATATCTGGAGGTATTGCGCCAGATTTACGCCAATTACCAGCTGATTATGATGGCGATGAATGGTATATCTATCGCGTTCAAAATGGTGCTGTGCGTAACGGTGCAGTTTATATGCCTAAAATGACTGAACATTTGAACCAAGAAGCCCTTTGGTCTATTCGTACCTGGTTAGAGTCTGTCAGTGAAAAGCAATAATTACAATTTACTGATTGCATGGTTAAGCTGTTGTCTAATATTCTGCACAACAGCTTTCGCACGGTCATATGACGATATCATTGAAACTAATGAGATTACCGTTGCTGTTTATAATGATTTTGTTCCCTTTTCATACCAAGAAAATGAACAGGCAAAAGGCATTGATATTGACATTGCAAAGCATATTGCCAAACAGTTAGGTGTCACACTTAAGTTAAGGTGGGTCACTGCAGATGAAAATGTCGAAGATGATTTACGTAACAATCTTTGGAAAGGACATTACCTAAAACGCACTGTTGCAGACCTAATGCTTAGAGTTCCCTACGATAAAAAATATTCTGAACTGCGCGATGATATTGGTGAATTAGTACATGCTCAGGTACATATGTTTGCCCCTTACCATACAGAGTCATGGAAAATTGTGTTTAATAGTAAAAATATTGACACCGTTAGCACTATGGCTGTCTTCCAATATCACAACATTGGGGTAGAAATCGACTCTATCCCACAATTTTATCTCATATCAGCTTTTAATGGCCGCATGCAAAACAGAACAAAGCAGTATGCTTCAATACCGTTAGCTATTTCAGCTATGCAAGAACACAAAGTTGATGCGGTAATGGGATTACGTAGTCAGATAAGTCATTATCAACATAAAGTCGATTCCAACACATACCAATTAGCGAGCAATGCGTTTCCTATGATAGGAAAACAGCAATGGGATATTGGCATGGCAGTGAAAAGTGATTACCGTCAATTAGGTTATGCCATTGATGATATCGTCTCAGCCATGATAAAACAGGGTTTGATGGAGAAAATATTTAAAAAATATCATGCCATCTACCAAACTCCTCCTCTGTATTCTACTACTCAGCAATAGCTTTCAACATCCTCCTTGTTGTCATACTAAGTGATGAAAAAAATTCTACTGCTGAGTGATAGCAAGCCAAATAGATACATTTTAGTATTGATATAACCTGCTTAAATGGTTTTTCATGTATCTGGATGACAGGCATGACATGTATTTAGATGAAAGACATGAATTAAGTAGAGTTACGTAAGAAAGGAAGCTTATTAACAAGTATCGTTAATCAGAATCAAAACCCAAGAGGAAATAACAATGATAACAGCAGGTAAAACCAAGGTATTGTCATTATCTATGGCAATTTCTTTAGCGTTAACTGGCTTAGCACATGCTAGTGTAACGAATAAAGATATTATTAACGACCAAATGACCACTGACGATGTAGTAACCTACGGGCTTGGTTTAAAAGGGCAAAGATATAGCCCACTTAACAAAATAAATACCAATACCGTTAAAGAAATGCGTCCCGTTTGGTCATTCTCTCTGGGGGGAGAAAAACAACGTGGTCAAGAATCGCAACCCATGGTTAAAGATGGGGTTATGTACATTACTGGCTCCTACTCTCGTGTTTATGCAATAGACGTAAATACAGGTGACGAACTTTGGCAATATGATGCCAGATTACCTGATGGTATTATGCCTTGTTGTGATGTTATTAACCGTGGTGCCGCACTATACGAAGACCTAGTTATTTTTGGAACGCTCGATGCAAAACTTGTTGCCCTTAATAAAGACACTGGTAAGGTTGTTTGGAAAAAGAAAGTAGAAGATTATAAAGCAGGCTATTCAATTACGGCAGCCCCAATTATTGTTAAAGGCAAAGTAATCACTGGCGTGGCCGGTGGTGAATTTGGTATTGTTGGTAAAGTCAGTGCTTATGATGCGAAAAATGGTCAGTTAGCCTGGGAACGTCCAACAGTTGAAGGCCATATGGGCTACATCTGGAAAGATGGTAAAAAAATGGAAAACGGTATTTCTGGCGGCAAACCAGGACAAACTTGGCCAGCAGAACTTTGGAAATCAGGAGGCGCGGCACCTTGGTTAGGTGGTACTTATGACGCTGATGTTGATCTACTCTTCTTTGGTACAGGTAACCCAGCACCATGGAACTCGCATTTACGCCCTGGTGACAACCTATTTTCATCATCACGTTTAGCTATTGACCCTGATACAGGTAAAATCGTATGGCACTTTCAAACAACACCGCATGACGGTTGGGATTTCGATGGCGTAAATGAACTTGTTTCTTTCGATTATAAACAAAATGGAAAAACCGTTAAAGCGGCAGCAACTGCTGATAGAAACGGCTTCTTCTATGTACTTAATCGTGAAAATGGTGATTTTATCCGTGGATTCCCTTTTGTTGATAAACAAACATGGGCTTCTGGGCTTGATAAAAATGGTCGCCCTATTTATATCGATAGTAATAGACCAAGCGACCCTAGTGCATCAGAAAATGGTAAAAAAGGTAGTACAGTTGTAGCTGCTCCCGCTTTCTTAGGTGGTAAGAACTGGATGCCAATGGCTTATAGCCAAGATACTGAATTATTTTACGTACCTTCAAACGAATGGCAAATGGACATTTGGAATGAACCGACTGCTTATAAAAAAGGTGCAGCCTACCTTGGCGCTGGCTTTACCATTAAAGCAATCAACGAAGGTTACATTGGCGTATTGAAAGCTATAGATCCTAAAACAGGTAAAGTGGTATGGCGTTATAACAACTATGCTCCATTATGGGGAGGCGTATTAGCCACTGCAGGTAACCTAGTATTTACAGGTAACCCTGAAGGGTACTTGTTAGGACTTGATGCTAAAACAGGTGAAGTGAAGTATAAATTCAATACTGGCTCAGGCATTGTTGGATCACCTATTACTTGGGAAATGAATGGTGAACAATACCTAAGTGTTCTTTCTGGCTGGGGTGGTGCGGTTCCTCTTTGGGGTGGCGATGTAGCTAAACGTGTTAAACACCTAAACCAAGGTGGTAGTGTATGGACATTTAAACTTCCTAAATAATCTCATTAATATGCAAAAAAAAGGCTTTTGAATTGATTCAAAAGCCTTTTTTATTAACTTATCTAAGCTGTAGGTCAATTAAAATCGGTCAATTCACTCTAAAGTATGATGTTTTCAATGCAAAGGGATAATAGTTTCACTTACCCAACCAATACTACACTAGAAACATGAAAAAACGCTTTGGTGCCAACCAAAGGAAATACAAAACAGGGCCACGGAAAGAGTAATACTCTGGCAGGTCTCGATATGAGGTGATATATGATCTATGCAAATCCGGGAAGCGAAAATTCTGTTGTTTCTTTTAAACCCAAGTATGAAAATTTTATCGGTGGTAAATGGGTAGCTCCCGTTAAAGGAAATTATTTTACTAATACAACACCTGTGACAGGTGAGGTTATTTGTGAAGTTCCACGTTCAAGCACTGAAGATATTGAGTTAGCACTTGATGCCGCCCATGCAGCAAAAGCAGCATGGGGGAAAACCTCAGTACAAGAACGTTCAAATATATTATTAAAGATTGCTGAACGTGTTGAAGAAAATCTTGAATTAATCGCCGTTGCTGAAACATGGGATAACGGTAAACCAATTCGTGAAACACTCAATGCTGATATTCCGTTAACTGTCGATCACTTCCGTTATTATGCTGGTTGTATCCGTGCTCAGGAAGGCTCTATATCACAAATAGATGACGATACTGTAGCGTATCATTTCCATGAACCTATTGGTGTTGTTGGTCAAATTATTCCATGGAATTTTCCTATGCTAATGGCTGCATGGAAATTAGCTCCTGCGCTAGCTGCTGGTAACTGTATTATCATTAAACCAGCGGAACAAACACCTGCAAGTATTCTTGTCTTTATGGAATTGATTGCTGATTTATTACCTGATGGTGTATTAAACATTGTTAATGGGTATGGTAAAGAAGCAGGTGAAGCCCTAGCAACTAGCACACGTATTGGTAAAATTGCCTTTACTGGTTCAACTCCTGTTGGGCAACATATATTAAAATGTGCTGCTGAAAATTTAATTCCTTCTACGGTAGAGCTTGGTGGTAAATCACCAAACATATTCTTTAGCGATATTATGCAATTTGAAGACGATTATCTTGATAAGTGTGCTGAAGGCTTTGCGTTAGGTTTCTTTAACCAAGGTGAAGTTTGTACATGTCCTTCTCGTGCACTAGTACAAGAAGATATTTTCGATTTATTCATGGAAAAAGTACTTGAGAAAACCAAAAACATCATTCAAGGTAATCCTCTTGATGTTAACACTATGGTTGGTGCACAAGCGTCTAAAGAGCAATATGATAAAATAAAAAGCTACTTACAAATAGGTAAAGATGAAGGTGCAGTTGTGCTTTCTGGTGGTCAACATGAGAGTTTAGATGGCTCACTAGAAACTGGTTTCTATATCCAACCAACTATTTTGAAAGGTAATAACTCAATGCGAGTTTTCCAAGAAGAAATTTTTGGCCCAGTCATTTCTGTTACTACGTTTAAAAACCCTGAAGAAGCATTACAAATAGCAAATGACACTGCTTTTGGCTTAGGTGCTGGCGTTTGGACACGTGATGCTAACCTTGCTCATCGAATGGGTCGTGGTATTGAATCTGGCCGAGTATGGACTAACTGTTATCATTTATATCCGGCTCACGCTGCGTTTGGTGGGTATAAAAAATCAGGTATAGGCCGTGAAACCCACAAAATGATGCTTGATCATTATCAGCAAACTAAGAACCTATTGGTAAGCTATAGCACAAGTCCTTTAGGGTTCTTTTAAACTATCTCCAACTCGATATTTTGGATAAATGAGTGCTTTGCTTTTATACAAAAGTACTCATTTATTCCAAGGAGAATCAAGCAATATACATTAGCTTTTTATAATATTTCCAGAGATTATAAAAATTTACTTGGGTGTTAGCATGCCTTTAAAAAGATCATACCACCTTAAAATCAGGGTATTATTCGCCCTTTTTTTTATGTTAACACCCTCTTTTTACACGTTTGCATTTAATGTTAGTGATAGCCAAAATGCCACGTCAATTTCTGAAGATATTGCCCAAATATTTCCTAGCGCAACTCGCATAGGACCTGTTGACAAAGACATCCCTGTAACACCTGTTTATCAACTAAATGAACTACTAGGTTATGTTTTTGAATCTGACGATTTCACCCATTTTATTGCTTTTTCAGGGCAAACTGTCAATTTACTAATAGGTATTGATACACAGGGTGTACTCACTGGCTTAAAAATATTGAATCACCATGAACCCATATTTTTACACGGTTTAGGCGAACAACCCCTCTTTCGATTTATCAAACAATACCAAGGACATTCCATTAAAAAGCGTTTTATTATTAACGCACGCGATAAAACAGCACTCGACACTACTTATTTAGATGGAATTACACGGGCAACCATTTCAGTATTAGTGATTAATGACACCATTATTGCTTCTGCCCTTAAAGTGGCACGTGAAAAACTCTCAGGATTTCTTGCTCCCTCGAATATTTCTATTAACTCTGAGTTCTTCGAAACACTCACCTTTGACCAGCTTGTTGAGCGCAATTATATTGGCCATTGGAAGTTAACCCGAGAACAAGCCATAGCAATTACTAACAACTCCTCCATTGCATTATCCGATGAAATAAACGCATTAAGCGAAGGAGAAAACAATTTTATTGAACTGTATTTTGCCTTTGTAAATATTCCTATTATTGGTAAAAACTTGTTAGGCGAGCAAGAATACCAGCGTTTACTTGAAAGCTTGAAACCAGGAGAACATGCCTTAATGGTTTTGAATCGTGGAAGTTATAGTTTTGTTAGTGAAGATTTTATTCCACAAACCGTACCTAACCGTTTAAGCGCCACACAAGGTACTCTTCCCGTAGATATTCGGGATATTGATTTTTACAGTTACTATGACCCCTTTTTTGCACTTACCTTGCCAGACTTTAATGACATTAAGGTGTTTAGAATAAAATCTCAATCAGGTTTTGAACTCAATAATGCATTTTCTTTGTCCTTAAATGTTAGTTATAACCAGTCTTTTTTAAGTAAACAGCAACACAATTTTTCTATTCAAACCACCTTGCCTGAAGCATTATTTGTGCATCAAGAACCAAAAGAAAACGTCACTGATAAATCTCCCTTATGGGTTAAAATTTGGATAAGCCGTAGCACTGAAATAATAATATTAGGCGTTTACCTAATTTTATTAACTTTGTTATTTATTAAACAAGAAACCTTAGCCAAAAATGCCAAAACCACCCATCAAGTGCGGTTTATTTCTTTACTCTTTGTCGTTGCTTTTATTGGTTATTATGCACAAGGGCAGCTATCTGTTGTTAATATTTACACTTTGCTACTCTCACTTAACAAAGGATTCAATATTGAGGTATTTTTACTCGACCCAATAATTTTTGTATTATGGGTATTTGTCTTTATTACATTATTTTTGTGGGGAAGAGGTTTATTTTGTGGTTGGCTATGCCCTTTTGGCGCATTGCAAGAATTTGTAACGTTAATTGCTAATAAATTAAAAATAAAGCAGTTCAAGGTTAAACCGCATCATCATAAAATAGCGCAAAAAATAAAATATATTGCACTATTTATTCTCGTTGGAATTTCATTTTATTCTTTAACATTGGCGGAAAAGCTAGCAGAAATAGAGCCATTTAAAACCAGCATTACACTTAGTTTTATTCGCTATTGGCCCTTTGCTTTATACGCCATAATATTACTAGTGCTTAGCTTAAAAATCCATAAGTTTTATTGTCGATACTTGTGTCCTTTAGGTGCTGGTTTGGCCATTTTGGGACGGTTCCCCTTACTTAAAATGCTAAGACGTCGAAAAGAGTGTGGTTCACCCTGTCATCTTTGTCGCACCAAAAAGTGTGGTATCGACGCTATCAACATTGACGGCTCTATTGACTACGGTGAATGCATTCAATGCTTAGAGTGTTTAGTTACAATTGAAAGCCCTCAACTTTGTGTCGTAAATAAATATTCAAATAAAACAACAAGAAAAAGCAAAACATCAAGGTCTTTAGACATAAAGGTTATGAACTAAACTCGCTAAACGATATGATAGATAAATAAGGAAATATAAACATAAAAAATACAAAGCTAAAACGTCATCAAAGGCAAATATATGAACCCAATAAAAACTATAACAGCAATCAGTAGAGCAACTGATCCATTCATTGCAAGCCAAGAGCTTTATCAACAACTAAACCAAGAAAATATATCTTTTGTACTTTTCTATTGCTCATCAACTTATGAATTAGATTCATTAGCAGAAAATATGAATAATGCATTTGAAGACATAGATGTTGTTGGTTGCACCACAGCAGGAGAAGTAACAAACAAAGGTTACGAACAACACTCAATAGTGGCTATTGGTTTTTCTTGTTACTACTTTGCTATCAGTGCTGTGTTAGTTGAATCAATGGAAAAGTTCAATACTATAAATGCACAATCTACTATCAATGAATTGGTAGAGCAATGCCAATCTAAAAACTTAACAACGATTAAAAACAATAGTTTCTTACTTACTTTACTTGATGGCCTTTCTTCAGACGAAGAACAGTTTTTAGTAACGCTAAACGCTGCTGCAAGAGGCACGCCCCACTTTGGTGGTTCGGCTGGTGACGATATAATCTTAGGGAAAACCCATGTTTACTATCAAGGGCGATTTTATCAAAATGCCGCTATTGTGATCATGGTAAACACCGTTTTATCTTTTGAAGTTTTTAATTGTAATCACATTAAACAGCCAACAGAAAGGTTAGTAGTAACAGCGGCTGATGCTGACAGTAGAACAGTCTATGAATTAAACGCAGAGCCTGCCGCACTTGAATACGCAAAACTTTTGAATATGAACATAAAAGACTTAAGCCCTAAAGTTTTCTCACTTAACCCTTTAGCAGTAAAAGTTGGTGGTCAATATTATATTCGTTCTATTCAAAAAGTTAATGAAGAGGACTTAAGCCTCACATTCTATTGCGCTGTCGATATAGGTATCGTATTAAGTGCTGTAGACATGGGCGACATATATGAACCAGTAACACAGAAATTAAATGAGATTGAGCAACGTCGAGGAAAATCTGAATTAGTGCTGGTATGTGACTGTTTTTTAAGACGATTAGAGATAGAACAAAAAGGTTTAGAAAGACAAGGAAAAATTTTGAATGCCCAGTACAACATCGTAGGTTTCAATACCTATGGTGAGCACATAAATGGTATTCACTTAAATCAAACCTTTACTGGCGTTTATATCGCAGGAGGCATGGATGAATGAACAAACCTTAATAGAAGAATTAGCGCAATTAAAAAAACAAAATAGCAAATTAAAAAAAATTAACGATGCCCTAATGCAGCGCGTTGAAGACAGCGGTGAAAACCAATATGCCCCCTATACTGCGTTTGAACATTCAGTTCATTTAGCTGAACAGGTAAGAGAAAAAACCCAAACATTAAATGAAACCTTAACGAAACTTGAACGTACTAACCATGCATTAAAACAAGCAAATGATAAAGCAAACCTTTTCCGGCAACGCTTTATAGATGCTATCGAAAGTATTTCTGAAGCCTTCGTTTTACTTGACAGTAAAGGTCGAATCATTTTACAAAACAGTAATTTTGCCAACTTTTGGACTGACTCGGGCTTACCCATAAAAGAAGGTGCTAACCTTAACGATTTGAAAGATTTAGCAAAAACACGCGGCATTATTCGACGAGCATCACCAGGTGACGCATTCGCCAGCCCTGTATACCAGTTGTCAGACGATCGCTGGTTTCAATTAAATGAGCATCGTACCAGCGAAGGTGGCTGGGTAATGCTCTATACTGATATTACCGCAGTAAAAAATGCCGAAAGTGCTCGTTATGAACGTGGCATGGCACAGAAATCACTATTATTACAAAACCTGATAGACAATTTATCTCAAGGCGTAATATTGATCAGTAGCCATAATAAAATTGAAGTCTGGAACATGCGTTTTGCTCGCATAAGCCAATTGTCTCCTCATCTTTTACGGTCAATGCCTAACACTCATTATTTAAAAAACCTGACTGAGCTAGACTTAACACCAAAATTAAATTCAGACGTTGACTACTACACCCAGACTTTAGCAAATGGAACCGTTGTAGAAATACGAGATCACCGATTAAATAACGGTAAAACGATTAAAACCTATACCGATATAACCGAACGTTATCGCAATGCTGAATCACTAAGGCAAAGTGAAAGTTGGCTACGATTAATTACAGACAATGTACCTGCGATGATTGCGTATGTTGGTAAAGATCTAAAATATCAATTCACCAATCAAGTATATGTTGACTGGTACGGTTGGCCTCAAGGTGGCCTTAATGGGCTAGAGCTAGAACTAAGTCGAGTTCATACAGACTTTACTCAATTGAAACCCTACCTTGATCGCGCATTAAACGGGGAAAGTGTTAGTTTTGAAATTGAAGAAAGAAATAAATTTAATGAGCCAAATTACTTATTAAAATCTTATGTGCCTAACCGAGATGTGCATGGCGAGGTACAAGGTTTTTTTGTACTCATTCGCGATATTACTGAACGACGTAAAAATGCCCTTGCTTTACAAAAAGCACATGACTTGCTTGAAGTTAGAGTGAAAGAAAGAACATCTCAATTACAAAGTTTAAATAACACATTACAACTCGAGGTAGAAGAACGTCGACAAGCTCAAGCTAACCTGCTAAAAGCCAAAAGCGAAGCAGAATTTGCTAACAGTTCTAAAACTAAGTTTCTCGCAGCAGTAAGTCATGATTTACTCCAACCCTTGAATGCTGCACAGCTTTTTACTAGTTCACTAATGGAAGCTCCATTTGAAGGGAAAACCAAAACATTACTTGGCTCGGTTGCTAATTCATTAGATGATTTAGAAAACTTAATATGTACTTTAGTTGATATTTCAAAGCTTGATGCTGGTGTTGTAAAAGCCGATAAATGCTCATTCAAACTTTCTGAACTACTCAACAATCTGGTCAGTGAATACCAACAAATCAGCCTACAGTTTCAAGTAGAATTGCGGTATGTCAGCAGTGACGTAGTAATAAACAGTGATAGTGTATTACTAGCCAGAATATTGCGTAATTTTCTCTCTAATGCTTTTAGATACGCTGGTAATGGTAAAGTATTACTTGGTTGCAGACGGCAAGGGAATCAAATATCGATCGAAGTATGGGACAACGGCATGGGTATTGCCCAAGACCAAATACAAGAAATATTTAAAGAATTCAAACGGCTAAAACCTTCTCAAAATGCCTTTCGTAATGGGCTAGGGTTAGGCTTAGCTATTGTTGATAAAATATCAAAAGTGCTTGAGCACCCTATTATGGTTAATTCTACTTTAAACAAAGGGTCAGTATTCTCTGTTAAAGTACCATTGGGCGAATTAAACCAAGTATCACGGTCAAATGATCCTACACAATTTATGCTAGCAACCTCCGTATTAACAAATAGTAATATTTGGCTTATTGATAATGATGCTAACGTCTGTGCAGGCATGTCACAGCTACTTGAAGGGTGGGGTTGTATCGTAACAACCGCAATAAGTCTAGAACACCTTCAACAGCAGGTCGACACTAATCATGATCACGCCGATATTCTAATAGTAGACTATCATCTTGATGATGACGTAAATGGCTTAGACGTTGCCAATGAAATTAATAATTGTCGCGATTTACCCTTACCTGTCATGATGATCACGGCAAATTACAGCAAAGAACTAAAAAATGAAGTCAGTAATAGCGATATACTGTTATTAAACAAACCTGTAAAACCGATGAAACTAAAAACATCCATGTTATATTTATTGAAATAATAATAAAGATATTAAAGGAAATCACTTGAGCTAAAATCAGCACTATCATGTTATGTGCTTTCATCACAGCGCTGATTCAGTTCAAGATTAAAGAAAACACAACTAACCTAATAGTTTTGCTAAACCTTGAGTTAATACTTGTTTTGCCTGTTGGCCTTCTTCCGTATCTAAATAACGTTGAGCACTTGCAATAAAGCTGGTGATCATTTCTGGTTTTAAGCCGAGTGCTTCAAACTGTCTTTTAACATCATTAATAGATTTTAATGACTCATTGTATTCTGAAGCCTTATCAAGTAATCCACCTAAACCTTCACCAGAGCTAAGTTGACTAATATCAGGCATTTGTCCAACTAGCCCTTCAACCCCTGGTAACGATTTAGCAAGCTGGCCAAATTGATCACTTGATACATTGTTTTTCACATAGTTCAAAATTGCACCCATGCCTCCAGATGCTTGGTCTGTGTTTACACCCAACCCACTCGTTAACATATCAACCAAACCATCACTACTTAACTTTGCAACTGCATTTTGTTCTTGAGTATCACCCAAACCAACAAGGTTTTTTAAACTGTCCAGCCAGCTAGTTTCTTCTGCTATTGCTGAACTACTCAAGGTGGCAACAGTTAAAAGTAAGATAAGCTTTTTCATAAAATTTCCTATAGTGTAAAAATATAATTTGTTTAAAAACTAGTATACAACAATTCTCATTCAACACAGGAACAATAATACTAGTCTACATTCTGGTTAGCGAAATTACAGATATTAGCTTTCTGTTTTAATTGTGACCTCTAGCTGCTTACTTTCTCCCGCAAACCATTTTTGCACATAGATAGAACCTAAAATAGGTGGCATACCATTTTCAGGTACTTCTTTATATCGAATACTATTTTTATTGTGCTTTTCAAATTCAAACTTAATTGTTTTTTCAGACAAAACCAACTCACTTTTAGTTAATATTTACACTGTTTTATATTATATAAATGACGATAAATAAATTCTAGCCCTTACTGTGCTGGCTCTTCCTCGGTTCTATTAAATGATTCAACAAAAGACTGCAAGCCTTCCTGAACTAAAGCATAAGTTTTATCAATAGTATCGCTAATATCTCCCTCAAGCACGTTCAAACTGGTTAGTACTTCTTTAGCTTCATCAAAACCTTGCTCTATACCCCCGCCAATAATATTAACAAAAGCATTTAAAGCTTCTTCTTCGTCCATTTCTGGGTGTTGTTCTCGATACGAACTTAGAAATTGGGTACTAAAAGAAACAATTCGCTCTGCCACTGCTTCAGGGCTAAAGTCTACGCCCGACTCATAAGCCTCTTCAACAGTATTCTCAACGCCCATTTCATTAAGTGCTTCATTAATTCCTTGTAGGGCTGTTTTTAATACCAGCGATAAAGGCTGATCAGCAATACTTGTATTGTAGTTCAAAGAAGATTCTATAATCGCAGCATTAAGCTGTTGTTTATTAGAGAGACTGATTGGCGCTTGCGCTTCCTCAATTTTTTGATCATCTTCAAGCTTAGAGGCTTGTTGACCCGTAGACATGTTATCTACTTTATCAGCCGACTTTGATAATGCTCGTGCATCTTGACTATAGGTGGTATTAGGGGGTATTGATGAACTCATAACACTTGCCTCTGTTTATTAAACCATACTTAGGTATCGGCTAAGTTAATTATAACTTAAGAATTAAATAACGCAGGTTTAAAAAAGAATTCAAGCTTTAATTAAACTTGCCGATAACTAGATTAAGCACTATTATTTAACAACCTTATATCTTTACCTGTTTATTATTACGGAGAGGCATTATGTCTATCAATATCAATAGTTCCCCAAGTTTTGCCCCTGCTAATGGTGGTGATGGCACAATATTACGTGTCGCGGTAAAAGCAAAAGAACTTGCGGAAGAAGAAGGTCAAATGGCATTGCAATTAATTGAAAGCGCAGCACCTTCTACTTCTAATAGCACAAGCAGTCCCGTAGGAAATATTGGCAACAATATAAACATTCAAGCTTAAGAAATAGATAGTTGTTTGACGCAAACAACTGGGCCAAAAGGCATTAGATAGTAATCTGTAAGAGATACCTTTACAGATTACTTATATGTTATCGCGGTGTAATTTATTCACTATCGCTATAGAGTTCAACCCGATTTCTCCCATTAGCTTTTGCTCTGTACATTGCAATATCGGCTTTTTCTATTAGTTGGTCTCTTGTTGAACCATGGGTAGGATAAGTTGAAACCCCCATACTAACTGTCAACGAGATTTCAGTTTTATCAGCGAGTGTAATGCGATTACTTTCAATGGTTTTGCATAACTTCTGAGCCACTGTATGCTGTTTCGCTTCTTCTAAATCAGGTAAAAGTACGAGAAACTCTTCTCCTCCCCAGCGAAACAATAAGTCATTTTCTCTAAGGTGCTCCTCCATTTTATTAACAAAGGCTTTTAAAGCGATATCCCCTACTCGATGCCCATATTGATCATTGATGGCTTTAAAATAATCTATATCAATAAAAACAACGGCAAATGGTTCGCCGTTAATGCGAGAAGTAGCAATTTGTTGTTCCAAAATCTCATGACAAACCCGACGGTTAAAAGCTCCTGTGAGTTCGTCTCGTGCAGCTTGGTTTTCTAACCTTTCTTGTAGAGCAACCTGATCCGTCACGTTCTGTACCATGCCAGCAACAATAGCTGGGGCACCTTGTGCATTTCTTTTGCTGACTTTTCCTCTGTCATCAACCCAAATATAGTGACCAGCTCGATTTCTTAAACGGTATTTAGCTTCAAACTTATCGGTACGTCCTTGCAAATGTTCTTGCATTACGGCAAGCACTCTATTTTTATCATCAGGGTGAATACCATCTATCCAAAAATCAACCTTTGATGCATCTTCCTCGGGGCCATAACCTCGCATTTGCATCAGTTTGGGACTGACATACAGGCTATCATTCTCAATGTTCCACTCCCATATTCCATCTGAAGCTTCATAAAGTGCATACCACAGACTATGCTTATGCGCCTCCATTTCTTTGTCTCTCATTTGACGTAAGCTAATATCACGAGCAACAGATAAGAAAAAATGCTGTCCCTCATAGTATATATTAGACGTACGAACCTCTACGGGGAAAGAACGGCCGCCTTTACGTTGATGATATCCTAAAAATACATAAGGCTTTTGTGATTGTGAAATGACTTCAGCAATTTCGCTCCAATGTGGTTGATTAAAAACGGAATCTTGTAGACTTAAAACAGAGTTATTAATAATTTCTGCTTCTGTCATCCCCACAGATTCACAAGCCATTTTATTTGCATATAAAATATTGGAGGATTCAGGATCAATAAGGTAAACAGCTTCGGGAAGATGATTAAGGGCAGAAGTTAATAGTAAATTATGAGACACTGTGCTGCATGCTATATCAATGTCTTTTGTAGTTTTTTTCATACTTCGTCTACCTAAAGTGGAATGTATGGAAAACTCCACATTACAATCAATGAATTTGAGCTCATAGAAATAACACTGTAGATATTTCTGAAAAGAAATATCTAGCAGATCCATGTGTGCGTTATAATCTTACACGATATGATCACTAAACGATAACCGTATTTCCCAAGAAAAATACACTTTTATGCCTATTTATTTTCAAACAGCATAGCAAGTAAACGGTAAAGTAATTCAAACAAAAAAAAGCGTTTACTTGAAATCAAGTAAACGCATTATAAAACATAAAACACTAGGGAAATAACATATTCATATAGTAAGAGTATCCCAAAGTGGAAAAGTTCCCTTTATAAGAAAAAAAATTGATAAACTTCTAATACTCAATACCTAATATTAATACGGTGCAGGATATTCTCGTAATACCTTATCTATATCACTTAATACTGCTGTACTGAGTTCAAGGTTAAATCCTTTTATATTTTCTTGTAACTGAACCATGCTTGTTGCGCCAATAATGGTAGAGGTCACGCCATGAATTTGCTTACACCATGCTAATGCCAATTGTGAAGGAGTAATATTATACTGCTTGGCAATGTCAACATAGGCTGCGGTTGCCTTATGTGTTGAAGGGGTATTTCTAAAGATGCCGTTTCTTTGTTCAAATGTCCATCGGCTACCTTTAGGTAGAGCATTGTTTAAATATTTACCCGACAATATACCCGTTGCAAGCGGTGACCAAGGCAGGTAGGCAATATTCTCTCTAATACAGTTTTCAATTAGATAAGGTGCATCTTGTGGGTGGAGCAAATTAAATTCGTTTTGAATCGACACAATGCGTGGTAAATCATATTGCTCACTCAGTTTTAAATAGGTATTAATACCCCACGGTGTATCGTCTGATAAACCACAATACCTTATTTTTCCTGCTTCGACACAGCGCGATAAGCCTTGCAAAATATCAAGCATATTTTCAACTTCATGGGCTGTAGTTGTTTGTGTAAAGTCCACTTCGTTCGGCCAATGTTTACCGAAATGCGGAAAACCACGATTTGGCCAATGTAATTGAAATAAATCAATATAATCAGTTTGCAAACGTTTTAATGATTCATTAACAGCAAGTTCAATATTTGTACCTGATATCGGGCTGCCCTCTCTTACCCAAGGTAATCCTGAGCCAGATATTTTACTTGCCAACACAATATCTTTTCGTTTACTAGGATTATTAGTGAGCCAATTACCAATAATTGTTTCAGTTTTTCCGTAAGTATCAGGTGTAGGAGGAATAGCATAAATTTCAGCCGTATCAATAAAATTAATATCTTGTGATAGTGCATAATCAATTTGTTGATTAGCCTCTTCTTGATTATTTTGTAAACCCCACGTCATGCTTCCCAAGCAAACTTCAGAAACTGATAAATCGCTACTTCCTAATAAAGAATATTTCATAATTACCTGTAATTACGTTAGTTAAATTGTAATTATTATACTATTGCTTGAACACAGGTGAAAACTAATCAACCAATAGTTACGCTAATAATGTAACAAAAAACTATTTTTTATGGATATCAATATAACGTTGGCGCTTTTTCGGTAGTAATTTGTCAAGATCAACCACCACCAAACCATCAACACAGTCGTTAAAATCAGGGTCGATATTAAATGCTGAAAAACTCACACCACCCTCTTCGCATAACCCTGAATACTGTTTATATAATGTTGGCACACTCACCCCCACATTAGCCAGTAGGTGCTTCATGGTAGTGAAGTCTTTTTCTTTATCATTCCCTTCAAATGCCGCGCTAAGTTGATCCTTTTCAAACTCATCTAACTGAAACGGTGTTTTTGCTTTTGCCAGCATTTTTTCATCTAAAAAGTAATATTGGTAATAATGCATAAGCAAAGTTTTAGCTGCTGTGGGTAATGCATTACTAATACTAACAGGCCCAAACAAATAGCGGTATTGAGGATTTCTTGCAACGAAAGCGCCAATACCAACCCACAAATATTCTAAGCTTCGCTTACCCCAATATCGAGGCTGAACAAAACTTCGCCCCAGCTCTAATCCTTGAGTAAATATTGGTTCCATACTAGGCTGATAATCAAATAAAGTATTAGTATATAATCCTTGTGATTGTGAGTTATTAATCAGTTTTTGGGTTTCACCAAAACGATAGGCACCAACAATTTCTAAATCTTTATCGTCCCATAAAACCAAATGCAAATAATCTTGATCATAGCCATCAATATCGCGACGTTTTCCTGTTCCTTCCCCTACCAAACGAAAAGCGACTTCTCTTAATCGCCCAATTTCACGCATAATAGGAGAGCTATCTTGATGACGATACAAGATAATCGCTTTACCATCGGTAGTATTACCTAGCATTTCACATTCGCTTATTGCCGCTTTGAGTTCTGCACGATTCTCAGGGTGGGCAATCGCTTTTTCAGTTTTTAAAATTTCCGCTTTATTACGCGCAATATTGTACAAATGTTTTTTGAACAATTTAACCTTACTCTGCCCAGGCACGTCTAACGAATCATAATGTTCAAAAGGAATAACATCGCCTATTTTGATGTTCATACGTTTATGAGCTTGTTTGAACATTTCCTTTATCAAAAGCAAGGTCGATAATGGTTTATAAACTGCTGATATTGCGTAAAAAAGCGCTGAATTTCGTGCATCCATGTAAACAGGCAAAATAGGGGATTTAGTGGCGGTAGCAAAACTGAGAAAACCCTTATGCCAACTTCCATCACGAACGCCAGCAGGCCCCATACGAGACACTTCACCCGCAGGAAAAATAATCACAACTCCCTCGTTGTTAAGGTGTTGATAAATAGCTTCAAGATTTTTTTTGGCCGTTTTTCCACCCATATTATTAACAGGCAGTAAAATAGGATGTAATGGTTTAACTCCCATCAGTACCTTGTTGGCCACTACTTTAAAATCAGGTCTTATTTCACTGACCATTTTAATCAATGCTGCGCCGTCTAAGGTACCAATGGGGTGGTTAGCAATAATAACGACTCGGCCCGTTGCAGGAATTTTCTCTCTGTCTTTATCGCTAAGACAATAACCAAAATCAAAGTGGTCAAGCATAGCCTCAGCATAATCTACCCCTTTAGCAAAGGGATATTGCTTTTCAATGTTCAGTAATGCTTTTTCATGTAACAGATAACGTAAAATATTTCTAAAGCTTTTACCCACCAAAGATTGTGGGTGCATTTGGGGTAGATTTTCAGAAACCACCTGATCAACATTAAACATATTAAGTCCGCCATCAATAGATAAACTGTCTATTTCAGTAATGTAACTTATCTATATGGCTAATATTTGACGTTTAAGTGACAGCTTTATGACAAAGCTAGATACTGCTTAATTTGCCTTATAACCCAATTCCCTTCATCTAGAGGGAGGTCATGACCAGCACTTGAATGCTCAACTAAGGTTCCCCCCAAATAATGATGTAAATGCTGACTGGCTATATTATTTACCAAACGATCTTTTCTACTAGTTAACACCAATAACGTAATGTTAGCTAAAGGTTTCACTTTAAAGCGTGATGCGGCAAGTAACTGACGGATCAGATTAAAAAAGCTTGTACGTTGAACACGTCGATATTCGGTCCAGTGAACTAGGGTTTCAGCATATTGCTGTTTATTTGAGGTGAGCTGTAAAATTTCTTTTTCAATAACTTCATCACTGCCTTTGCTGATAATAACCAAAAGTGACCTGGCTACAGCAACCAAATTAATTCGCTTATACCATGGTGTCAGGTTAGCAGCGCTAGTATTAATCAGGGTGATTGACCGTATCTCTTGTGGAAATCGATGTGCCCAATCAAGTGCAATCATGCCACCTAATGATAAAGCGACTAAATGGATATTAGCTAACGATTTTTCTGATTTTTCACCTAATATCAAGCGACAGTGATCTGTATACTCGGCAATAAGAAGTGGACTGTTAAGTGTAGCAAAATCACCATTTCCACAGGTATCTAAAACGCTCACCTCATCATCAGGAAAAGCGTGTTGAAATTTTGCTATAAATGTCCCCCAATGACGATAATCACGCCCAAGGCCTCTTAATAATAACCAATGTCGACTCATGTTGCTCGATACCATTGTTTAACCGCCGCTTTACGCATATCACTTTTTGTTTGGTTTGTGGGTAACCAATTTGAATAATTTGAAACTGCTTGCGTTAAAAAGTCAAATAAAACCAAGTGACTACGCTGAACTCTAGACCAACGATGCTCAACATTAGGATTAAATAATCCTTGATATGAAAACATTTGTTTCGGGCTTTTCTTAACCCAATTCCAAGAACCCATTTCTAATGTTAAGGATAAAAACGAGCTATTAAATTCATGTTTCACAATTTTTCCAACATGATCCCATAAATCACCGTGCGTAGTATATTGCCTTGACTGCGGTTCAAAAACATAATTATTATGAGGATACGTTTGTTGCCACAACTGATATAAAGCAAAATAATTAGCGACTGTGCGCGGTGGTCTTTTACGGTAGGCATAGGGGATCCACAACCGATCTCGAAAACCAAAACCTGAATGACAATCTAGCACTAAATTAAAGGGTCGATGCAGACATTCTTGCTTAAGAAAATCCACCAATAATTGATTTTCACATTCAAGACTCCCATTACCTCGATACCAGGGTAAATGACGACTCAATTGTTGTCCGCCAACAAACCAAGGCACTTTTTCTTGTGCATCAATGGGTGAATTTCGCATTAAATCAACACCATTACCATTTGAGCGAGTCCCTTTCAACATACCAACGGGATTCATCACGGGCAGAAAATTATAGCGAATATTGTTTAATGAACGCATAAAATTACTATCCCACTTTCCTCGCGACACTAACGTATGTAGATAACTTAAAACAACCTGACTACCAATGCGCTCAATACCGTGAATACCGCCAATAAAAGTAATTGCGGGAGCATTAATATTCGTACTACCAAAAGACAAACCTACTAAGGGCAGTTTATGTGTTTTGTGCTTACTCATTTTTGCATCAAGCACAGCGTGAACCTCTGCCTGCATGAACCCTTGACCTTGCTGTATTAGTGTCGAGATACTTTCATATTCAGGCAATAATTCAATAATTTCATCATTAAGGTAATCTGAAAAGCTTGCGAACTTTTTGGAAAAGTTTGGTAAGTGGTCACTCACTGGCATTTTGCCTAGACTCAGTTAATAAATTGAGCTCATTGTAATCTTACATTTATGACATTTTGATTACAAAGTAAAGTGAGTTACTGTACCTACGCCTTAGCAAAAAAACAGTCAGCAATACATTCAACAGCAAATAACCAACGAAGACAAAGTACTTTTGTCTTCTGACCAATGGCAAGCCTTAACGTTGATAGATGGTGTTAGCTATGCCGATGATTTAGCTTGTGCTTTTACTGATGCTCACAAAATAGCGTCTAGTTATTCACTTATTGATAAGTATAGCAATTTACCCTCAAATGCCATTAACCCAAGCTGGGTAATAAGTAAGAACAAAGATATTTTTATTGTTGAAGCAACAGGCATCGATGTAATATGAGCCAAAAGGTCAATGTATAATGAAAACAAAGTAAATAGGCTTTATGGCGTTACAGGCATATTTTTACCTGGTGATCATACTCGAAGTTTTAATTGGTATGAAAAGTTACAAAAAGCCAATACCGTTTCTTATTACAAAGACGCTGACTCAGGTAATACCTTTAGCTATAAAGATGAAATAGTCGAGGTGTTTTTTACCCCAGCAGAAAACGCCATTGAACGCTTTGGTTACCCTATTTAAAGAGTTAGCACCAAAAGCGGTTTTAGAGGCAACTAAAGAATCGGTACTCGCTTATAATAAACAATGTTTAACTAAAGCATACTGTAACTTTCCTGCGGCTAGCTTTATTACCGCTATTTACAATAATAATTATACTGACTTTACAGCACAAAATGAAAGTTTCACTCAAAACATGCTTGAACGCTACAAAAATCACTTGCTGGTTACTAACGTATTACTACAAAAAATGGGATTTGAAACTCCTAAAAAAAACACGTTGAATCTTTTCCCATATTTTGCAGAGTACTACTTACATCTATTTGACAAAAAATACCCTAATTGTAATAGAGCACAACAAACATTAAGTATTCGGTCTGACACACAAGCCTATAACATTGTTGACCAAGATGACAATGTGATAGAAAGGCATGACAGCGTTGCGCTATACAGTGACTATAAAATACCTATCACCATGGTGCCAATGTGCAATCAGATTTGTGGGCAGACGGGCCCATCGCGAACCTTAAGTGATTTTTCAAATATGATGGCACATCCTTCCATGGTTAAAATACTAGACGGTGTTCATAAAACAATGGACACCTTTAGCTGTGACAGCCCTGAAATACTTACCCTAGAAGCAGGCATATTGGGTATATTCAAATCCCTAAAAGAAAAACCTAGCCAAAAAGCATTTCAAGAAAGAAGTTCTTTGCTGTAAACACTATACCCAAGTACCCAAGGTTAAAATTAAATCCGTTAAGCAAATCAAAGTAATTGCTCACTTATACCAAGTTGATTAAGTTCTTTCCCACTCAGCGAGAATTAAAAGGCTTAGAGGCAAGGCATTGATTGAAGAGAATGGTTGTTCCCTTGTCAAAATCAATAACGC